>NZ_JAWRHZ010000029.1:0-13246 GCF_040308045.1 Proteiniborus sp. | reverse complement strand
TAAATAAAGTTAATTCGTAAATTTGATTAAGTAAGTATTGATTATATACAAGTAAATAAGTTATAATTTGAGACATAACAATGACCAACCTTTCTTTTTATTTGTTGTGTGGTAACTCAAATTATAACAGAAAGTAGGGGGTCATTGTTTTTTTGTTTTGAAAAACTTTGTAACCCTTGATATATAGACAATTTAATATAAGAATTGGAGTGTCAGTATTGACACTACCTAAGCGTATAAGGGGGACGGTATATTATACTGATATCGAAACTATGGAACCCCATAGTTTTTTTTACCCCCAAAATTTAGTTTACATAACATAAGAAAGAAATATTATTTTGGGAGGATGATTGTATGAAAAAAGAGCTTACTTATTGTGTTATCGGGGCTGGCAATGGAGGAATTGCCATGGCAGGATACCTTGCTATGATCGGATATAAGGTAAACCTGTATAATAGAACTTTAGGAAAGATTTTACCTTTAATGAAAGACCGAATTATTTATCTTACAGGAGAAGAAAATGGTTGGGGAGTATTAAATAAGATAACAGACAATATAGAAGAAGCTATTAATGGCGTAGATATAATAATGGTAACTGTACCTGCAATGGGGCACAATAGTATGGCCAATGAGATGGCTCCTTACCTAAAGGATGGTCAAATAATAGTATTAAATCCAGGTAGAACGGGAGGAGCATTAGAGGTATATGAAACTCTACTAAGGAAAAGAAGAAAGAATAATGTTGTAGTAGCAGAAGCTCAGACATTTATATATGCAGCCAGATCAACAGCCTTTAATCATGCACATATATTTAAATCGAAAAAAGAAGTAACCTTAGCAGCAATACCAGCTACAAGAACAGACTATATATTAGAACTCCTCAACGATGCATATCCTCAATTCATACCTGCAAAAGATGTTTTAGAAACTAGTATTAACAATTATGGAGCAATATTCCACCCAGCACCTACTCTTTTAAATAGCGGACATATAGAAAGAGGTGCGCCTTTTGAATATTATACCGAAGGAATAACACCATCAATAGGAAATTACTTAGAAAAAATAGATAGAGAGAGAATGGAGCTAGGAAGAATACTTCAAGTAGATACAATATCTGCAACTGAGTGGCTTTTAGAAACTTATGGGGCAAAAGGTGAAGGTATTTATGAAGCCATTCAGAATAATCCGGCGTATAAAGGACTACAGGCACCACAAGGTTTGCATATTAGATACATTTATGAAGATGTGCCATATAGCTTAGTACCTATGGAATCCATGGCTCACAGTTTAGGTATTAAAACACCAGCAATATCTTCAATAATTAATGTAGCACAATTAATGACTAATAGAGATTTTAGGAAAGAGGGTAGAACGGCTGATAAGCTAGGCTTACAGAGATTAACTGTTGCTGAAATGCATATGCTAGCAAGAAAAGGAACAATAGTCAAGAGAAGATTGGAGGAAGTGGTATAATGAAAAAAATAATTGGTTTAACCCTTGGCAATTGCGTCCATGTAGCAGGTACAATGAACTTTTTAGGCTTGGCTGAAAAGGAAAACTATAGAACTGAATTTGTTGGCATAGGAATAAGTGTTGGAGAATTAATTAAAATCATTGAAGAAAAAAAACCTGATATTGTAGGCCTATCTTATAGGCTTTCGCCAGAACCTCTATACAAAATACTAGAAGAATTGAAAGAAAATATTGATACAAACAAGAAATTAAAAGACATAGTTTGGCTGTTTGGAGGTACTGAGCCAACAGCCTTAGTGGCAGAAAAGTATAATACCTTTGACAAAATTTTTTATGGAAGTGAAGATATAGATGAAGTTATTGCCTATCTTAAAGGACAGGAAAATTTAGAAGAAGAGTCATATTCAAAGAATCTTATAGATAGAATTAATTCAAAATACCCCTATCCAATAATAAGACATCATTTAGGTCTTACATCTATGGAAAAGACTATAAGTGCAATAGAAAAGATAGCAGAAGCTAAAGTACTAGACGTAATATCTATTGCTCCAGATCAAAATGCTCAAGAATTTTTCTTTGATCAAGAAAATATGGATGACAGTTTAAGCGGTGCTGGTGGAGTGCCAATTAGAAAAGAAGAAGATTTAGGAAGGTTATACAATTCGGCTCAAAGAGGGAATTATCCTTTATTAAGGTCTTACAGTGGAACTAAAAACATCATAAGATTTGCGGAGGTTTTAAAAGATATTATAAACAATGCTTGGTGTGCAGTGCCTCTCTTCTGGTATTCTGAGTTAGACAAAAGAGGTCCTAGAACATTGAAGGATGCAATAATAGAAAATCAACAAGTAATGGCTTGGCATGGAGAAAGAAATATTCCTGTAGAAGTAAATGATCCCCATCATTGGAGTCTTAGAGATGCCCATGATGCCATAGGTGTAGCTACTGCATATTTAGCAGCATATAATGCTAAGAAAATGGGCGTAAAAGATTATATAGCACAATTTATGTTTAATGTACCAGCTTATATTTCAGCGGAAAATGATTTAGGTAAGATGCTGGCTAAAATAGAGTTAATAGAAAGTTTAGTGGATAATAACTTTACAGTTTTTCGTCAAGCTAGGGCAGGCTTAGCAAGCTTTCCTGCAGATCTTCATCAAGCTAAAGGACAGTTGGCAGCTTCTGCATATTTATCTATGGCGATTAAACCTCATATATATCATGTAGTTGGATTCTGTGAAGCACATCATGCGGCAGAAGCAGAGGATGTTATAGAATCCTGCAAGATAGTTAGAGGAATAATCAAAAATGAATTTCTAGGTTCTATAGATTTAACCAGAGATGCAAATGTGCAGAAGAGAAAAAAAGATTTAATAGAAGAAGCTAAAATAATTATAAATAGTATAAAATCCCTTAGCCCAGAGATAGAAGATCCACTAACAGACCCGGATACATTAGTAAAAGCAGTGAGATTAGGAATATTAGATGCTCCTCAATTAAAAGGCTCGGCTATAGCTAGAGGGGAATTGAAAACTAGGATGGTTAGCGGTGCATTATTTGCTTATGATGAGCAGAAAGCTAGGATAATACCTGAAAAAGAAAGGATAGAAGCTCTTCTACGAAATGACAAGATATGTGAGCACAAAGAATAAGAACAACACAAGGGGATCATCCCTTGTGTTATTTGTCCCACTGTGTTATTTAAAAATCATCTTTAAACAATTTTTCAATAGTATTTACATCATTAGTTATACTTAGTGGTGTAATGGCTGGACCCTCTATTATTTTCCCCTCATATGAGAATCTTGAACCATGACAAGGACAATCCCAAGACCTTTCCACTGAATTCCAATTAAGTTCACATCCCATATGTGTACAAGTTGTATTAACTATATGAAGAATACCCTGTTCATCTCTATATGCTCCAACCTTGTTACCATCTATTTTTATTATCTTTCCTTCACCTGGCTTAATATCCAAATCTTCTGGTGCAGGAGAAAGTTTGCCATCAATAAGCTGTTGCGCAACATTGAGGTTTTCTACAACAAAGTTTTTGGCAGAAGATATAATTGTTTTGCGTGATGGATTATAGACATCCTGCCATGGACTTTCACCTTTTGAAATTAAGTCTTTCAAAATCATAGCAGAAACCATACTGTTTGTCATACCCCATTTTCCAAAGCCAGTTGCAATATACAAATTAGGAGTATCAGAAGTAAAGTGTCCTACATATGGTATCCCGTCTAAGGTCATACAATCTTGAGTTGACCATTTAAAAGCTACATCTTCTACAGTAAAGACATCATTTGCAAAGTCTATTAATGCCTCATAATGCTTGGTTGTATCTACACCCTGTCCTGTTTTATGATTTTCGCCAACTACTAGTATAAGTTCACTACCTTCATAAGGTAAGTATCGTAGTGAACGTGCTGGTTCCTCAGCATTTATATACATCCCACCAGGGTATTTTTCTTTTGCTTTAACAGCAACAATATATGATCTTTCTGGATAAATTCGTGCATAATACATACCTGGCTTGTTATAAAAGGGATAATGAGAAGCGATGATAACTTTTTTCGCAGTTATTTTTTTACCTTGTGCAGTTGTGATTGAATAATAATTACTTTCTTCAATGTCTACTACTCTAGTTTGTTCAAATATTTGACAGTCCCTATCAGAAATAGTTTTAGCTAAAGCAAGTAGATATTTACGCGGATGAAATTGAGCTTGGTTATCAAAACGCACTGCTGCTTTAATAGGTAAAGAAAAAGGTATTTCTTCAACATAAGAAGCTTTTATGCCTAAGCTTAAAGCAGCATCTACTTCATCGCTAATTTTTTGAATGTAATTATCCTGCTGCGTGTAAACAAATGCTGATTGTAGTACATAATCACAATCAATATTATTTTCATCTGCTATTTTCTTTATTTCTCGAATAGCAGTTTCATTAGCATCAGCATATTGTTTTGCAAGTTCTTGTCCCATTTGAGTTTTAATTTTGTCGTAGATAAGATTGTGTTGTGAGGTAATTTTTGCTGTTGTATGTCCAGTAGTTCCTTTGGCAATACGTCCTGCTTCGAGAATTGCTATTTTAAAACCTTCTTTTTTTAGTAAATAAGCACAGGAGATTCCTACCAAACCTCCACCAATTATAGCCACGTCTACTTTAATATCTTTATTGAGAACAGGATAGTCAGTATTAGGTGTTGATGCTATCCAATAAGACTGAGGAAGATTCTTTAATATGTTTTGCTTGTCTATATTCATAATACTCCTCCGTATACAGATATTTTTTCTACTAAATTATTTTCTACCTTTGAAGCATAAAATATTCGGTTAAAAATATTCAACACTTAGAAAATTGAAAGCATCTAAAATTAAGGGGCTAGGACAACTAGTCTCTTGTTTTTTTGAAGTTGTATGGAGAACTGAGCGAATACTGCAATATCCTAATACCGACACTGTATACCGACACTGTAAAATAAGTCGGGAAAAGGCTTGTTTATTACCTAGATTTTGACATTAACTTCTTGAAACCTAATATCTATGCTATTTCTCCTTATTGTCGATATTTCAGAGTAAAGGTTAAGATGTCGAAAGGATTATTATTTAAATTGTAAATTTAGTACCTTTGTCCTACAAAATTTTCTTTTCTATACACATATTAGTTTTTTCAAGGCGTCTTATTTTTAGAATTTGCTTAAAAAAACACGTAAATACATGTTTTACCAAAAAAAATGAAAGAATTTGCTTGTAAGACCAAGCAATATTCTACATATTTCTAAAAACTGGGAGTATATTATAAGATTTAAGGATTGTCTTAGTATTATTTCAAGTTACACTTCAACATAAAGTTAATTCAAGTCAACATTATAGCAACTCTAAGAAGTTGATTAAATAAGTATTTTCCATAAACAAAGAAAATTTAATATCTTAAACTATTAAATCAGCATAAACATTAACTTTATTGGTTTAAGCAAAAAAACTGAGCGAAATTGCATGATATACACATCTTATAAGGTTGCTAAAGGAGAAGCTTTAAAAAAACACAATTTATCTATGGATATTTTGGATAATTAGGCATAATTTACGATTAGTTGTTAATAATTTCTTATAGCTATAGAATACGTTGATATTTCAAAATTCTTATGTAATTAAAATTTGTTGTCTGCACTTATATACATATATAAGTTTAAGAACTAAAGCTGTTTAGTGCAACTATGTGTAGTATTTATGCGGAGTATAAAGCTCTGCAACTAACTATAAATAAAATTTATAAGGAGGGCACTTATGAGGCAAAAAAACAAAGTTTTATCATTAATTATTGTACTTACCATGCTCCTTTCTACAGCCTTAACTGCTTTTGCACAGATCTCAGACATTGATAATCATTGGGCTAGAGAGGAAATTGGTTATATGCTCGACAAGGGTATTTTAAAGGGCTATCCAGATGGAACATTTAAGCCAAACAATAACATTAGTAAGTCTGAATTCTATACTGTAATAAATGGCTTAATGGGTTATGTAGAAATGGCAGACGTAGGATTTAAAGATGTTGAATCAACTGATTGGTTTTATAAAGAGGTAGCCAAAGGTATTAAAGCAGGATACTTATTAGATGGAGAATTCTTGAATCCTAATGATTTTATTACAAGAGAAGAAGTAGCAAGAATTATTGGTTTTTCATTTAAATTAAAAGAAAACTCACAGCCAGCTTCATTTTTCAAGGACTATATACTTATGTCTTCAAGTACAATAGGCTTTATTGGAGCTTTAAAAGAGAATGGATATATAGCTGGCTTCCCTGATGGTAATTTTGGACCACAGAATAATATTACAAGAGCAGAAGTAGTAAAAATGCTCTATAACATATTAATTGCTGAAGGGATACCACAAAAAGCTGATTTAACAGCATATAAAGCAGCTCTAGCAGCAGTGAAAAAAGCTGATTATACATCAAAGAGCTGGAAAGCATATCAAAAAATAGTAGATGCAAATGAAGTAACTGAGGAGAATACCCAGGAGGAAGTAGATGCAGCTACATCAGCAATTAAGGCAGCTCAAAAAGATTTGGTTAAAAAAGTAATATCATCTGGAGGAGGAAGTGGTGGTGGATATGAACCAGTAAAACCACCTCAGAAGGCAGATTTAACATCATATAATGCAGCTTTAGCAGCAGTAAATGAAGATGATTATACTCCGGAAAGTTGGACTGCTTATCAAGCAGTTGTAGAGGCAAATAGAGTAACTGAAAATGATACACAAGCAAGAGTAGATGCAGCTACAGTGGCAATTAAAGCTGCACAAAAGAATTTAGTAAGAATTGAGGAACCAATAGGAGTAGATAAAACAAGATTAGTTTCAGCAATAGAGGAAGCAACAGTATATGAAGAAGTATATTATACACCAGAAACATGGGAAGCTTTTGATATAGCATTAGATAATGCGGTAGTAGTAAGAGACAATGAAGAAGCAACCCAAGAAGAAGTAGATGAAGCATTAGCGGCATTAGAAGCTGCAATAGATGCTTTGGAACTAATAGAGCCAGAAGATCCAGAAGAGCCAGTAGAGCCAGCTATTACAAATGTTCAGCCTGCTGAAGATGTAATTCTAAGAGCAGGAGATATATTAGAAATAAGCTTTAATGCACTAACAGGTGGAGAAGGTTATTATAGAATAATGGTTCCATTAGACACTGCTCCTATGGAGATGTTAAGTAATAATATTGGAACTTCTATGAAGGAAAAATCCCCAGGATTATATACTGCAACATGGACAGTGCCAGGAGAATTAGAAGCAACAGGCTTACAAGTTGAAGTAGTGTATATTAGTACAGAGGGAACTAGATTATCAGCAATAGCAGAAGGAAAGATAACAGTAATATTAGAGGAAGAGCCAGTTGATCCAGAACCAGAAGCAGATAAAACAGCTTTAGAAGCAGCAATAGCAGAGGCATATGAATTAAATCCAGAAGATTATACAGAAGAATCATGGGCAAATCTTCAAGAGACGCTAAGTAATGCCATAGCAGTTTATGACAATGAAGAAGCAACCCAAGAAGAAGTAGATGAAGTATTAGTGGCATTAGAAGCTGCAATAGATGCTTTGGAACTAATAGAGCCAGAAGAGCCAGTAGCTAATAAAGAAGCATTAGCAGCGAAAATAGCAGAAGTACAGTTACTAAATGAAGAAGACTACACAGAAGAATCATGGACAAATCTTCAAGAGGCGTTAGATAATGCTGTATTAGTTAATGACAATGAAGAAGCAACTCAAGAAGAAGTAGATGAAGCATTAGCGGTATTAGAAGCTGCAATAGAAGCGCTAGAAAAAGCAGAACAATCTGTACAAGAGGAATTAGCAGCAGCAATAGCAGAGGCAGAAGAGCTAGATAAAACTGACTATAGACCAGAAACTTGGGTTGATCTTTTATTTGCCTTGAGAGCAGCAAGAGGTATTATTACTAATCCTGAAGCTACTGAAGAAGATTTAAGTGAAGCACTAGAAGATCTATTAAATGCAATGGATACCTTAATGAATATAATTATTGCACCGGCAGAAGCAACAATTATAGCAACATATTTCCCTGGCTCACCATTTATACCTACTATGGGTAAAGTTTCAATACACGTTGAAAATGTAGAAGATGCTGCTAAATTCTTAATAGTATATAACCTTTCTGATGATAATGAAGGCAATGAAGATTTAGTAAAAACTAAGTTGGCTGATATTGATACATTGTCAGAGTCCATATGGTATAATCCATTAGAATACAACACAGTAGCCATAAGCATCTATAGCGCAGCAGGCGAATACCTATGCACTTTTACAGATGTAGTGTTAGTACAATAATTGCAACCTAAATTACAACTAAACCACCCCAAAGGCCAATCTTTGGGGTAGGTTTTACAAGCTGTTGGTAAATAAATAAAGAGGAGGAAGTAAATTGAAAAAAATTAATAAAATTAGTAGATTCTTGTCAATTCTATTAGTATTGACCTTAATTTTACCAGGCTTTGCTTTCGCTGATAACCAAGGAAATCAAGAAGTAACTAAAAAAGCTTTGTTAGAAAAAACAATTGAAAAATTTCAACCAAGTCTAGAAGAAGGTAGAGTTAAGCTAGAATCTAATCCAGAAGAACTCTTCAATAAAGATGATGAAGTTAGAATTATTGTTGAATTAGAATCTAGTCCTTCAATAGTTCGTGCTTCAGAAAGAAACATGAGTTATAGAGAAATGTCAAAGAGTACAATTAGCGATATTGAAAAAAGAATTGAAACGGAACAAAAAAATGTTAAGGACGCTATCTTATCCCATAAAATAGAGATGGAGTTTTTTAATAGTTTCAAAACTGCATTCAATGGATTTAGCGGTAAAGTAAAACATGAAGATATTAAAGTAATTGAGAGATTACCTTCAGTAAAAAAAGTATATATTTCTAATGAATATGAAAGACCTGAAATTAAACCCGATATGGAAACATCTAATGATATGATAGGTTCCATTCCAACTTGGAATACAGGATATGAAGGGGAAGGAAGAGTAATAGCTATAATCGACACTGGTATCGACCCAAGCCATAGAGATATGGTTCTTAGTGAAGAAACTAACCCAAGACTTACCGAAGAAATAGTTGAGGACATGGAACTTCTAGGAAGGTACTATACTGAGAAAGTTCCTTACGGTTATAACTATTATGATTTAAATAATGAAATTCGTGATTTAGGACCAGGAGCATCAATGCATGGTATGCACGTAGCAGGTACTGCAGGAGCAAATGGAGATATTGAAAATGGAGGAATTAGAGGTGTAGCTCCAGAAGCTCAATTACTTGCAATGAAAGTATTTTCAAACGACCCAATATATGCTACTACATTTAGTGATATCTATCTAGTAGCAATTGATGAAGCTATAAGAATTGGAGCAGATGTACTTAACATGAGCTTAGGTTCAACTGCAAGCTTTTATATTCCTGATTCAGCAGAGAATGTAGCAATTACAAATGCGACTAATAATGGTATAGTGTGTTCCGTTTCAGCAGGAAACTCCGGTTCTATGACTTATGGTTGGTCATCTACTAATTACGGGTATCCGTGGCAGCAAAATCCAGATATAGGTGTTGTAGGAGCACCAGGTCTTAATAAAGATACCATACAAGTAGCTTCAATAGAAAATACTCATCAAAAAGCAAATTCTTTAACCTATTTAAAAGATGGTGAAGAGCATAGTGTTGCTATGGCAATAGCAGGCAACATAGATCCAGTAGCAACTTTACCTGGACCACAAGAATTTGTAGATTGTGAAGATGGAAGTCCAGAATTTTTAACAGATGTAGAAGGCAAAGTGGTTTTAGTAGTACGCGGTGGAAATACTGGACCATTTGTAGACAAGATAACAAATGCTCAAAATGCAGGCGCAGCAGGCATAATAGTACGTAACCATCAATCTGGTGGAGAAGAATTAATTAATATGGCTACACCAGACGTGCAAACTATACCAGCAGTATTTATTGGATATACAGATGGAATTGCTTTATTAGAATTAGAAAACAAAGAAATTACTTTCACCGACGAACTAATTGGTGTACCTAATCCAAATGCATATTTATTATCAGACTTTACGTCATGGGGAACAACCCCTTCTCTAGAATTAAAACCTGAAATAACTGCTCCTGGAGGGAAAATTTATTCAACCTTAAATGATAATAAATATGGAATAATGAGCGGTACTTCTATGGCAGCACCTCATGTATCAGGTGGTTCGGCTTTAGTTATGGAGTATATCAAGGAGCATGAAGTGTACGGCAATTTAAGCTTATCAGAACAAACAAGACTTGCTAAAGTACTCCTAATGAATACTGCAAATGTTATGTTTGATGAATATGAAACTGAATATTCTCCAAGAAGACAAGGTGCAGGTCTAATGGATATTTATGGCGCAATAAACACTCCAGTCAGAGTAGTAGATGTAACAAATAACGAAGCTAAGATAGAATTAAAGGATTTTGAAGATACAGAATTTACAATGACATTTAAGGCTATGAATGATTCGGATACAGATGCTACATATGATGTAGATGTATCAGTTTTAACAGATTATATTGAAGACTTAGGTCCAATTCAGCTCAATTTATTATCATCAGACTATATCTATGATGCTGATGTAGATGCACCTGAAACAATAACTGTTCCAGCAAATGAAGAAATTGAATTTGATGTAACAATAGATATTGGTACAGATGAATCAATTTATTGGAATATGTTTGTTGAAGGATTTGTTACTTTAGTTGATCCAGATGATAATAACCCTACTCTTTCAGTTCCATATGTTGGATTCTATGGAGACTGGGGAGAGCCAACTATACTAGACAATATGAGATTCATTGACCCAGAAGGCACATCTTATTTCAATGCTTCAGGCATGCTTTGTTGGGATGCTGAAGGAAATGGATATTACTATACTACTCCTACTATATACATGAATCCAGGAACCGAAGCTGGATTTGTAGAGGGTACTGGTAATATTATGCCTTACCTATCCTTTATGAGAAATGCAGAAACTGTTAATTACAATATTTTAGATGTAGAAGGTAACCCTTTAAGAACTATATTAATACAAGAATATGTTAGAAAGACTTATGTTAACGGAGGACAAAATTATCCTGTTGGAATGATAATTGATGCAGAATGGGATGGAACTGTAAATGGTCAAGTTGTACCTGACGGAGACTATTTTTATGAAATTGCTGCTAAGGTTCATTATGATGGCTCCGAATTACAATCGAAGAAAATCCCTATTAAGGTAGATACAGTTGGACCATCGATTAATAACCTAGCATATAATCCAGATACTGGCATGTTAACCTGGGATTCTTCTGATGAAGGAATAGGTATATTAGGATTTATGTTTATGATCAATGGAGAAGAATTAGAGGAGGTAGTATTAGGAGAAACTGATAAAACTGCCTATGAGATTGATATAAGCGAATATATTAGCGAGTTAGGATCATATGAAATTGTAGTCATATCTGTTGATGAATTGCTAAACATGGATATTGCTATGACAACTTATGTCAAGGATAATTCTGATCCATATATTTTCATACTAGAGCCAGGATTATTAGAAATATATGATGCAAATGAAATACTATTTGAAGGTTATGTAACGAATTTCGCTGCTTTAAATAAAGTTTTAGTAAATGATGTTGAAGCTGATATAGAGTTTGTAGAGAATATTGACATACCTCATCCAGATGATCCTTCTACAATTATATACTCAGGACCAGCTTATAAATTTAATAAAACAATAACTCTTGATGATGGATATCAAGAAATTAGAGTTGAAGCTATTTCGGAAACTGGAGCATTAGGAAGTTTAGTAAGAAGATTCTATGTAGATACTACAGCGCCTGAGTTAGATATCATTCTAAATGAAATTGATAAGGTCGCTAAGACAGCAGAATTAGAAATTACAATGTATGATAATCTTGGGAATCTATACTTATATGAAGGAGATAGTCAAGTATATGTTTATGAAGAACCTCTGGCAATACCTAATCCATCAGAGAAGGTAATTAATCTAACAGTAGATCTTGAAGAAGGAGAAAATATATTTGTATTTACTCTACATGATGCTATTGGGCATCAAGCATTTATGGAAATGAACATTACTCTAGAATTAGATGATGAACCAGAGGAACCAGCTATTACAAACCTTCTTCCTGCTGAAGATATAGAGCTTAGAGCAGGCGAGATATTAGAAGTTAGCTTTAATGCACCAACAGGTGGGGAAGGTTATTTTAAAATAATGCTTCCATTTGAGATGTTAAATAATAATCTTGGAATACCAATGTCTGAAGAAAATGGATTGTATAGGGGGATTTGGACAGTACCAGAGGGATTAGTAGCTAGTGGTCTTCAAATTGAAGTAACATACGTATGCGAAGATGGCACTAAATTATATGAAATAGCAGACGGAAGAGTCACAATAATAGGTGATATGGAAAACCTTCCAGTAAATGCAGTAATAATAGATGGAGAAGCCTTTGACATGGACTTCTTAAACAATAATTCAGGCGCACAAAGAAAGTTAATAAATTGGATAAATTCTGGCAACCAAGTTTACATTAAGTTAAATGAAAATACTATAGTTAATTATAGCGGGGAAAGGGAAGACATTGAATTGCTACCTCAACGCGTAATTTACTTTAATGTAGAGGGTAATATAACTTTCTATGAAAAGTAGGACAAATTAAACTAACAAAGTTATCCCTAAAATATTTAGGGATAACTTTGTTATATAACATTTTAGCATCAAATTCTGACACATAAATAAAGAAAGTTGGAATACGCATCTAAATGCGAGTGTTAATGTAAAAATGTGCTAAATAATGAAAAACAATATAGAAATATGAATAAATGTAATAAATGTATAAAAAGCTCAATATAATTCAATGATATTATTTAGTGGACAAATGTGGATACATAGTCATAACTTTCAAAGTATTTACCACTTACTGTTCAACCTTTATAAAGTAATAAGGAGGTGAAATGATCGAGCAATTGTTTTGCAAAAAACTACAGGAGGTGAAAAATACATTTATTTTTTTATAAAAAAACAATAGGAGGTAATTATTTAATGCCAAGAAATCAAAAGGTTAAAAAAGGTTTATCCCTATTAATAACTTTAGTTATGTTATTAGGAACTTTTACATCATTTGTTTATGCAGAAAACAACCCACTTAGCTCAGCAAAAGAAAATCTACTTAAAGAA
>NZ_JAWRHZ010000028.1:0-29019 GCF_040308045.1 Proteiniborus sp. | reverse complement strand
TATGACCTAACCCGATTTTCTGAACGCTTTTATCAGAAAATCGATGGTAGGTCAAACGCAACGAGCACCAAATTTATGTGAGCGACAGCGAACAAATAAATTTGTGTTGCGAGACTGTGGAAAATGACCTAACCCGATTTTCTGAACGCTTTTATCAGAAAATCGATGGTAGGTCAAACGCAACGAGCACCAAATTTATGTGAGCGACAGCGAACAAATAAATTTGTGTTGCGAGACTGCGGAAAGTTAATGAAGACTAGTATTTAATATTTTTAATCATATCGTATAAATTTTAACTATAATGAAAGGGTGAAAACATGCAAAAGTTTAAAGAACTATCAAATTTATCAGTGGCTGAAAACGAAAAACAAATATCTAACTTTTGGGAAGACATTGATATTTTGACTAAAACAGTAGAAAACCGTAATGGTAGCAAACCATTTATATTTTACGAGGGACCTCCTACAGCAAATGGTAGACCTGGTATTCATCACGTTATATCAAGAACACTAAAGGATTCAGTATGTAGATATATGACTATGAAGGGATTCCAGGTAAAAAGAAAGGCTGGATGGGATACCCATGGACTTCCAGTTGAGATTGAAGTGGAAAAGCAACTAAGACTTAAAAACAAACAAGATATTGAAAACTACGGAATGGCTAAGTTTAACGAAAAATGTAGGGAATCAGTATTTACCTATGAAAGCCTCTGGAGAGAAATGACTAAGAGAATGGCCTATGAAATAGATTTAGACAATCCTTATATAACACTAGACAACAATTATATCGAAACTGTATGGTGGATACTAGATAAATTTTTTCAAGAAGGATTAATCTACGAAGGACATAAAATATTACCATACTGCTCAAGATGTGGTACAGGATTAGCCTCTCATGAAGTTGCACAAGGATATGAAGAAATAAAAACTAATACAGTTATAGTCAAATTTAAGAGAAAAGATGCAGATGAATATTTCCTAGTATGGACTACTACACCATGGACATTAGCATCAAACGTTGCCCTTACAGTAAGCCCAGATGCAACATATTTAAAAGTAAAATCAGATGGCACAGTATATTATGTTGAAAAGACACTATCAAAGAAGGTCTTTGGAGACCAAGAATTTGAAGTATTAGAAGAATTAAAAGGAAAAGACTTAGAATATATTGAATATGAGCAATTAATGCCATTTGTAAAAGCTGACAAAAAAGCTTTTTTCGTAACTGTAGCTGATTACGTAACTACAGAAGATGGTACTGGTATAGTTCATACAGCTCCTGCATTTGGAGAAGATGACTATAATACAGGTAGAAGATACGATCTTCCAGTTTTACAGCCTGTAAATGAAGAGGGTAAATATACTACTACACCATGGGAAGGCATGTTTGTAATGGATGCCGACATAGATATAATTAAATGGCTTTATAATGAAGGAAAGCTATTTAAGAAAGAAAAAATGGCGCATAATTATCCACACTGTTGGAGATGTAAGACACCGCTCTTATACTATGCTAAACCAAGCTGGTATATAGAGATGACAAAGCTTAAAGATAAGCTTATAGAAAACAATAATACAGTTAAATGGTATCCAGAATATGTAGGAGAAAAGAGATTTGGAAACTGGTTAGAAAACCTAAATGACTGGGCAATATCTAGAAGCAGATATTGGGGGACTCCACTAAATATTTGGAGATGTGATTGTGGGCATACACAAAGTATAGGTTCAAGAAAAGAATTAGTTGAGAGAGCTATAGAAAATATAGATGAGAATATAGAGCTTCATAGACCGCATGTAGATAATGTTCATATTAAATGTGATAAATGTGGCAAAGCTATGACAAGAGTAACAGACGTTATAGATTGTTGGTTTGACAGTGGCTCAATGCCTTTTGCGCAACATCATTATCCATTTGAAAATAAAGAAAGATTTTTCGAAGAACTATTCCCAGCAGATTTTATATGTGAAGGTATTGACCAAACAAGAGGCTGGTTCTACTCACTATTAGCAATTTCTACCTTCGTAACTGGAAAAGCACCTTACAAAAGAGTTCTAGTAAATGATTTAATACTAGACAAAGAAGGCAAGAAAATGTCTAAGTCTAAAGGAAATACAGTAGATCCATTTGAATTATTTGACAAATACGGTGCAGATGCACTTAGATGGTATCTTCTTTTCGTATCTCCTGCGTGGACACCAACTAGATTTGATGAAGATGGACTAAAAGAAGTATTGAGTAAATTCTTCGGTACTATTAAGAATGTATATAATTTCTTTACACTTTATGCAAATACAGATGAAATAGATCCAAAGGACTTCTATGTAAAGGTATCGGATAGACCAGAACTAGATAGATGGATTATTTCTAAGTTTAATAGCTTATTAAAAGCAATAGAAGAAGACTTAGCAGAATATGATTTAACAAAAGCAGTTAGAAAGATTCAAGACTTTGCCAATGAAGATTTATCTAATTGGTATATAAGACGTTCTAGAAGGCGCTTCTGGGAAACAGAATTAACAGAAGACAAGAAAGCTGTCTATAATACAACCTATGAAATATTAGTTGGATTATCTCAAATGATTGCACCATTTGCACCATATTTATCAGAAGAGATATATAGAAATCTTACAGGAGAACTATCTGTTCACTTAAGCGATTATCCTACTGTAAAAGATGAGTATATAAATAAAAAAATAGAGCATAAAATGGACCTTGTAAGAGATTTAGTGGGACTAGGAAGAGCTGCTAGAGAGTCAGTAAAGATAAAGGTTCGTCAGCCAATTCATGAAGTATTAATAGATGGAAAGCATGAAGAAGAAATTGCAGACCTAGTACCTTTAATAAAAGAAGAGTTAAATGTTAAAGAAGTAGTATTTGCTAAGAATTTAAATGAATATATGAATTTCAGCTTAAAGCCAAACTTTAGAGTGGCAGGTCCTATATTAGGTCCAAAAATTAAAGATTTTGGTAAAGTACTTTCAGAGCTTGATGGTTCTGTAGCTGCTCCAAAGATAGAAAACGGAGAAAATGTAGTTGTAAAGATTAGTGGTAAGGATTTTGAAGTAACAAAAGACCTTGTAACAGTTACAATAACTGCAAAAGAGGGCTTTACAGTTGCAATGGAAAACAATCACTTTGTTATCCTAGACACTACACTAACAGAAGAGTTAATCAACGAAGGATATGCAAGAGAATTTATATCAAAGGTACAACAAATGAGAAAGAATAATGGCTATGAAATGATGGACAATGTCAAAATCTATTATGATGGTGATGATGAAATAGCCAAAGCAGTTAATGATTACGAGGATTATATCAAGAAAGAAACATTATCAGTAAGCATTGAAAGAGTTCAAGATAATAGCTTTGAAAAGCATAATCTAAATGATCATGAAACTGGTTTAAAACTTGAAAAAATTCAATAATTAACATCTTAAAATCGCTGGGTTTCTACAAGAGCTCAGCGATTTTTATAACCCATAGAAAAGTTCATGCTTAATCATGACTTTTATTAAGTAAGCACAATGATTTGTCGAATCATGTAACTTCATTTGTATATTAAATACAAAGGGGATTTTTAAAAAAAATAGAATTTTCATACGAGATGAAATATTATGAGTTTTGTAAAACATAACTTTTATCCTATATATTGAAGTAAATCCAAATGATATAATTTTAGCATGGAAAGTTATAAAAGAAATTATAATTAAACACACATGTTACTAATTATAAGGGGGATGTTTAAATGTTTAAACAGGGAAGATCGTTTTATTTAACTTTATTGTTGAATTTAGTATTAAATGGAGCAGCAATTATTCTTATGTATAATAAAGAAATAAGTTTATTAGCAGAAATTGTTGTATCTTCCATGATTATGTTAATTATCTGGGGTATATATATGATATACAACAATAACTCTATCTTAGTAGAAGATATAAAAACGGTACTAGAAGAATATTCTAAGGGTAATTTTTTGGTAGAGTTTAAGACAAGGCAAAAGTCTGCTGAACAGCTTAGAATAGGACAAACAATAGATTCTCTAAGAGGACAGATGCAAAACTGGCTCTATAATGTTTTATATTCAAGAGTAAAAATTAATGACTATGCTGAAGTGTTGCATAGAAACACTACTGCAACCCTGGAAAGCATAAATGATATTTCAAAGGCAATAAATGCAATTAATTTCAGTTCAAATAAAGCTACAGAAGATACAGCTGAAAACGCTGCAATAGCAGAAGAGTTACTTAGTTCAAATACAGAAATTACTGAAAATGCTGTGAAATTTAGTGCAGTTACTTATGAATCAGCCAATAGAATTATGGAAGACAGCAATGAAATAGAAAAAACACTAGAAGATGTTGCCGAAATTGAAAGCATAATGTTAAAGGCATCTGAAGAAATAGATAGGCTGAAGGTCCATCTAAATTCAATATTTAAAATGAGTGATGCAATTTCTGATATAGCTAATCAAACAAATTTATTATCATTAAATGCATCTATAGAGGCTGCTAGAGCAGGCGAAGCTGGAAAAGGTTTTTCTGTAGTAGCAGAAGAAATAAAAAAGCTAGCAGAGGAAAGTGAAAAAACAACTACTGAAATTAAAGACAATGTTTCTTTAATTGATTTAAGTATAGGTAGAGTTATTGAAGAAATTAAACAAGGAGCTGATAAATCTATAGAAATTAAGGAAAAGAGCAATAAAGCTAGTAAAAATCTAAATGAAATAACTCTAAAAATTAATGAAATAACAAGTTTTATAAATGATATTTCAAAGAATATTGATGAGCAAAATAAAGCTACTGAAGCTTTAGCAAAAAATGTTGAGAATGCAGCAGGCTTTATAGGAGATTTAAATACAACTATAAAAGGCATTGATAGTAATATTTCTACTCAAGTATATATGGAGAAAGAAAGCCTTGAAACTTCTAATGGTATTACTGAAATAGCTAAGAAATTTAATGAATTTACTATAACCTTTGAAGAAGAAATTAATAAAGAATTAATTGCAACTTGCGAGAAAGTAGCAGAACTTGAGGCAAAAGGGCTAGTAAACAATGATTTTCTTCAAGAACTATCTAAAAAAACTGGTATATCTGAATTCTTTGTTACTGATTCTCAAGGTGTAACTGAGTATTCAAACAATCCGAATGGGGTAGGATTCAAATTTAGTGATGATCCTACTACCCAAGCATATGATTTCTATAGGATACTACTAGATTCAAGTCTAAAAGTTTGCCAGGAAATGAAAATTAGAGATATAGATGGCAAGTATTTTAAGTTTGCAGGAGTTTCAAAAAAGGGCAAGAAAGGCATTATACAAGTAGGTTTGTATATTGATGACTTGTTGGATTTCAGAGGACAATACGCAATAGATTAATGATATAAAGCGTTATTCATTTACTTGTATAGCGGTTATTGCCAAAATAATATTTCAAATAAGTGAAAATTTATAAAATTTTGATAAATGGGTATGTGATATAATTAATTGTAATGTAATAAAAACGTTTTCATGGAGGCGATGCCTTTGTTTGAAACAGTAGGTTGGTCTTTAATAATTAATTTTTTCGATAAAACTTGGAGGTGATACAATGAAGTCTTTTGAATACTTTAAACCACAATCTTTAAAAGAAGCTAGTGAATTGCTTATAGCACATGGAGAAAACTCTCATATACTTAATGGCGGTACAGACTTAGTTGTAAGAATGAGGGAAAATTTAACTACACCAGATGTAATAGTAGACATCAAAGGAATAAAAGAACTTCACAATATAAACTACGATGAAAAAGAAGGATTATTCGTAGGAGCTTGTGTTAAGCTAAGCGACATGGCTCACAATAAAGCTGTTGTAGAAAACTATAGCTTTTTAGCAGATGCAGCTGAAACTGTAGGTTCAGGTCAAGTTAGAAACCTTGCCACAATGGCTGGAAATAATGTAAATGCATCACCACTAGCAGACACATCAACTCCACTTTTAGCACTAGACGCTAAGGTATGCATCTATGGACCTAATGGTGAAAGAGAAGTTTCAATTCATGATTTCTTTAAAGGTGTAAGAAAAACTTGCCTAATACATGGAGAAATCGTAACTGGAATAAAGATACCAGCATATAAGGGTCTAAAAGGAGTATTTATTAAAAATTCAAGAAGAAAAGAAGTAGACTTGTCTACTGTATGTACAACTGTAGTAAAAGTAGGTAACGAAATAAGAATAGCTATGGGAGCAGTAGCACCAACTCCAATAAGAGCTAAAGAAGCAGAAAAGCTTGCTAATGGAGCAGAGCTTACAGATGAATTAATAAATAAGATTGCCGACATGGCAGCATCAGAAGCTAAACCTATAGATGACGTAAGGGCATCTAGAGAATATAGAATAGAAATGGTTAGAGTAATGGTTCGCAGAAGTCTTGAACAGTTAAGAGCCTAATAGGAGGTGAAGGTTTATGAAATATAAAATTAGTTTTACTATAAATAATGAAAAAGTTGAACATGAGGTTGAATCAAATAAAACCCTTCTTAGGATGTTAAGAGAAGATTTTGACCTTACTGGAGCAAAGGAAGGTTGCGGTCAAGGAGAATGTGGAGCATGTACTGTACTATTAGATGGTAAACCAGTAAACTCTTGCCTAGTATTAGCAGTAGACGCTGATGGTAGAGACATATTAACTATAGAAGGATTAGCAAATGGAACAGAATTAGATAAACTTCAAGCTTCATTCATAACACATGGGGCATTACAATGTGGATATTGTACTCCTGGTATGATAATGGCAGCAAAAGGTTTATTAAACGAAAATCCTCATCCGACAGAAGAGGAAATTAAAGAAGCTATAAGCGGTAATCTTTGCAGATGTACAGGATATAAAAAGATTATTGAAGCAATAATGGATGTAGCAGAAAAATAGAGAGTATTTAAGCCGAAGGGAGGTCAAGTATTATGAAATATGTAGGTCAAAGAGTAGATAGAGTAGACGGTATCAAAAAAGTAACTGGAGATTTAAAATATGTTGATGATATAAAAATGCCAGGAATGCTTTATGCGGCAGTTAAAAGAAGCCCATATCCTCATGCTAATATATTAAACATAGATATAAGCAAAGCAGAAAAATTACCAGGAGTAAAAGCAATAACTATTGGTAAAGACTTTCCAAAGAGAGTAGGACTTTATTTAGCTGACAAGACATTCCTTGCTGTAGATAAAGTAAGATATAGAGGAGAAGCAGTAGCAGCAGTAGCAGCTGAAACAATTGAAATAGCAGAGGAAGCTGTAAAACTAATAGAAGTAGAATATGAAGAACTAGAACCAGTAACTGATGCAATAGAAGGTATGAAACCAGGTGCACCACTTGTGCATCCAGAGCTTGGAGATTATACACATGCTCCTATATTCCATACAATACCAGGAACAAACGTAAGCGAACATTTTAAATTGAGAAAAGGTAATGCTGAAGAAGCATTTAAACAAGCAGATTATGTGTTGGAATCAAGTTTCTATGTTCCACATATTCAACACTGTCCAATTGAAAACCATGTGGCCATAGCTAAGTATGACAGAGATGGCAGCTTAACAGTATGGGCAAGTTGTCAGTCACCTTATGCAGTTAGAGCAGCTTTATCATCTGCATTCGGAATACCACTAAATAAGCTAAGAGTAATATCACCAGCAGTAGGTGGAGGATTTGGAGCTAAAGCAGGTACAACACTAGAAGGCATAGTAATACCACTATCTATGAGAACGGGAAGACCTGTTAAATTAACTTATTCAAGAGAAGATGAGTTCTGTAACTCATACGTTAGACAGGCACTTCATTCCAAATTCAAAAATGGTATAACTAAAGACGGAAAGATTATTGCACAAGAAGTTGAATTTGTTTGGGATGGCGGAGCATTTACAGAATACGGAGTTAATATAACTAAGTCAGCAGGATTTGCAATGGCAGGTCCATATGAAGTGCCAAACATTCATGGAGACTCATATTGTGTATATACAAATCATCCAGTAGGAGGACCATACAGAGGATTTGGTATGGCAGAAATACACTTCTGTATAGAGCAAAACATGGATACAGTTGCAAACGCAATAGGAATGGATCCAATAGAATTTAGAAAATTAAATGCGCACAAACCAGGTGGAAAAACAGCAACAAGTGCACCTGTTTATGATAATTGTGGTTTAGTAGAATGTATAGACAGGGTTGCAAAAGATATAGACTACTATACCCCATCTGAACAGCCAAGTGATTCTAAGAAGATTAGAGCTAAAGGAATAGCATGTGGAATGAAAGCACCATCAATGCCTAACGACGTAGCTTCATCTGCTGTTATTAGATTAAATGAAGACGGTACAGCATATCTTCAAGTAAGTGCACAAGACATAGGACAAGGTTCAGATACTGCACTAACTCAAATTGCAGCAGAGATGTTATCAATTCCACCTGAAAAAATCACAATAAATACAGGAGATACTGCTAACCAACCATATGAATGGCAAACAGTTGCTAGTAGAATTACATTCTGCGCAGGTAATGCAATTGTAAAAGCAGCTGAAGATGTGAAGAGACAACTAATTGAGCTAGCAAGTATTAAGTTATCGATATATCCAAGAGATTTGAAATTAGAAGATGGATATGTAGTATCTACTCAATATCCAGACAAGAAGGTTTCATTTGCTGAATTAGCATTAGGATTAACAATGCCAGATGGTTCAGGAGTACATGGACCAATAATAGGAAGAGGTTCATTTATACCAGAAAATGTGAAGAACTTTGATTTGGAAACAGGGCAAGGAGATAAACCAGTAGCATTCTGGACATATGGAGCAAATGCTGCAGAGATAGAATTAGACACAGAAACAGGACATATAAAAGTATTAAAAGTGTCAGCCTGCTGGGATGTAGGAAAAGTAATTAATCCTACATTAATAGAAGGACAAGTAGAAGGAGCAATAGTACAAGGATTAGGTTCAGCATTATTTGAAGAAATTAAACTAGACAAAGGTAAATTCTTAAATCAATCCTTTATGGATTATAAGATACCAGCAGTAGGAGATATGCCTGAAATGTTGGTAAGCTTTGTAGAAAATGAACAACATGATGGACCATTTGGGGCAAGAGGAATGGCAGAACCAGCAATGATACCATCAGCACCAGCAATAGCTAATGCTCTATATAATGCAATAGGGGTAAGAATGCACCAAATACCATTGACTCCTGAAAGAGTGCTAAAAGCTATTAAAGAAAAAAACAATAATTAATTAAATAAAGCAAACTTCATTATGTACTCACCTATAATCAATATACAATAGGTGAGTACATACAAACATATTAGGAGCACAACACACTTTAATAATAATAATAATCCATCGCACTAGAGTTAGTACTATTATCCCCAGCAAAATTTTTAGAAACGTTTTTATCTGAATGTATTTATCTAGCTGTTATGCAGCTAGCAGCCAGGTAATGCATATAAACTGATAGGACACCTATCAGCAATAAAAAAAGGGGGAATTAAAAGATGGAAAACGTTAAACAACACGAACCTATTAGAAATTCGTTGGAACAACTTGGCGTTGGGAAGACAGTTCTTTTAGGAGCACAGCACACATTTACAATGTTTGGCGCTACAGTATTAGTTCCAATTTTAACAGGGCTTAACGTATCCGTAGCATTGTTTATGGCTGGGGTATGTACCCTAATTGGGCACTTAATAATGAAGAATAGAGTGCCAGTATTCTTAGGTTCTTCATTTGCCTTCATTGCGCCTATTTTAGCAGCAGTAGAACTAGCAAAAGCAAATGGTATCGAAAATGGACTTCCATATGCAGCTGGTGGTATAGTAGTAGCAGGTCTTATTTATGTTGTTGTAGCATTACTTATTTATTTCTTTGGTGTTGAAAAGGTAGTTAGCTTTTTCCCACCAATAGTAACTGGACCAATAATCATGGTTATAGGGCTTAAACTTGCACCTACAGCTATTAGTATGGCTTCAGAAAACTGGTTCTTAGCAATCGTAGCATTTTTAGTAGTTGTTGTAATAAATATTTTTGCAAAAGGCTTCTTCCAGATAATCCCGGTAATTATAGGACTTATTGTAGGTTATCTAGTAGCAGTTGTTACAGGTAATGTTGATTTTACGCCTCTTTCACAAGCTGCATGGGTTGGACTACCTCAATTTACAATAGCTAAATTTGATTTTCAATACATTATGGTAATTGCCCCAGTAGCACTTGCTACAATAGTAGAGCATATTGGAGACGTAATGGCTATAGGAGCTACAGTTGAAGATGACTTCACTAAAGATCCAGGTCTTCATAGAACTATGATAGCTGATGGAACTATGACAGCGCTTTCTGCATTCTTTGGTGGACCAGCTAATACTACTTATTCAGAAAACACAGGAGTATTAGCATTAACTAGAGTTTGGGACCCATTAGTAATGAAAATAGCTGCAGTATTTGCAATTATACTAGGTGGTGTACCTAAAATAGCTGCACTTATTAGCACAATACCTGGTTCTGTAATAGGAGGTATATCAATTGTATTATTTGGTATGATAGCTTCTATTGGACTTAGAACAGTAGTTGAGCATCAAGTTGACTTTACAAAATCAAGAAACCTAATTATAGCTGCAACTATACTAGTATTAGGTCTTGGTGGAGCAGTAGTGCCAATCAGTATTGGTTTAGTAAACTTCTCAATAGAAGGAATGGCACTAGCAGCAATAGTAGGTATTATATTAAACAAAGCCTTACCAGAAGCTAAATAATTAAGAATTATAATTTTAACTAAGAAAATTGTTTTATTTTCGATTAACAAAATAATTTAATGCTTTTAAAAAAACCCCTATGCTAGTAATTAAGTATTGACTTCTAGCATAGGGTTTTTTAAAATAGTTGAGGGTAACCCTTTTAATATTCTAAAGACAATAAAGTAACGGAGAGGCTTATAATGAATAAAAAAATTAAAAAAATGGTTTTAATGCAGTTAATCTATTCAATATTTAAAAGTTTTGTACTTATCTTTGTAAACATTTATTTGTGGAAAGCAGGAAAAAGCATAAAAGCAGTTGCAATATTTAACATATTTAATTATATAGCAGCTTTTATAGCATTTTATATAGGAAATAGGATTGCACTTAAAAGCACTAGGCTTAATTACTTATTATCCTCTACCTTTTTTATTTTACTCTTTGCATTGACAGCTATATTAGGAGATGAGATATCAAAGTATTCAGTACTTATAGGTATATTTGGTGGTTTTGGAGATGGATTATTCTTTTTTAATATGAATGCATTTCAAGCTAGTGAATTAGGACGAGATGAAATAGATAGATTTATGAGCGCAGTAGGTATTGTAGGGAAACTATCTTCAATAATCACACCAGTAATATCAGGAATAGTAATAGAAAAATTTGGTTTTATTTATGCAGTGTATATGCTTATTTTGCTACTTGTATTGCAAATGGCAAATGCTTTAACACTTCCTAATAATAAAATAGAATATTTAGCTAAGATAAATATAAAAAAGATATTAGGGCAGAAGGATTATAAAAAAGTACTGGCGACACATTTGATACACACTCCATTTGGACAATTTATTATAATGGCAAACAGTGTTTTTTTATATTCCTTTGCAAAAAGCGAATCTCTTATGGGCTATTTAAATTCGGCGTTTGCTATTTCATCTATGCTGCTTTTTTATATTTATATGAGAGCTCAGAAAAAATACCCAAGAAAAAAATTAATGCTTGCTGGAAGTATGGCTTTGGCATTATCTGTGTCCTTACTATTTAAACCTAGCTTTTTTTCTTTTATATTATTTAGCCTAACAATAAGTGTTGGAGATGCTTTTTTCAACAAACCACTTACAGGAATTCAGGTTTATACGGCAAAGAAATATGGAGAGAGTCATGAAGAGCTATTGGGCAATTTAGTATTTAGGGTATCTTTACTTACAATAAGCAGAACTATATTTTATCTTTTAATATTCTTCTTCTATATAGACAACGGTTCAACAATATTTAGGGTACTTATTATATATAATATAATATCTCCTGTTCTAAGCTATATTTTATGTCGTAAAGAGATGTAATAAAAAGTTTATTTTTTCACAGGAATGGTATACATAGATTAAGGGTTAAGACTATAAGGAAGGTGATAAAATGAACAAATATAATGTAATTGGTCAGAATCATCTAAGAATTGAGGGTGAAGACAAGATAAGAGGAACTCTAAAATATGTAAACGATATTAACCCTCCTGGACTTCTTCATGCAGCGCTTAAGACTAGCCCTCATGCTCATGCCAAGATTATATCAATAGATACAGAAGAAGCTAGAAAATCATCTGGAGTAAGGGCAGTTGTCACAGGAGAAGAGTTACCTTATGTAGTCGGATTATATTTAGGAGATAAATATCCCCTTGCTAGAGGAAAAGTAAGACACTATGGTGAGGCAGTAGCAGCTGTTATAGCAGATAGTGAAGCAGAAGCGAAAGAAGCCTTAGATTTAATTAAAATAGTATATGAACAACTTACCCCTGTATTATCTGTAGATGAAGCACTTAAAGAAGATGCTTTACTAGTACATAAAGAATTAGGTGAATATCAGCATATATCAGCAATACATCCTGAACCAGGAACAAATGTAGCTAACAGAACAAAAATAAGAAAAGGTAATATAGCAAAAGGTTTTGAAGAATCTGACTATATTATAGAAGACGAATTTTCATTTCCACAAGGCGATCATGTTGCAATGGAAACTAGAGCAGCCATAGCAGAGATTAAAGGAGATGGACAGATAATGATTACATCAACAAGTCAAGCTCCTTTTGTAGTAAGAAGCCTTATGAGCGAATTTTTCAAAATTCCAACAGGAAAAATCACAGTAAAAGCTCCACCAATAGGAGGAGGCTTTGGTGGTAAAGCAGGGATACAATTAGAAGCACTAGCATATTTACTATCTAAGGCAGTAGGTGGAAGACCTGTAAAGCTAGTAAATACTAGAGAACAAGACTTAACTGGCTCTCCAGGTAGGATAGGATTTAAGGGAGAAGTAAAAATGGGATGTACTAAGGATGGAGAAATTAAATCTTTAGAACTATTGTATAAATTTGATGCAGGAGCATATTCAGATTATTCTGTAAACATAAGTAGAGCAGCAGCCATAGCTTGTACAGGTCCATATAGAGTGCCAAATGTATCATGTGATTCTTTATGTGTATACACAAATCATCCTTTTACAAATGCATTTAGAGGATTTGGGCATGTGGAATTAGCATTTGCTATAGAAAGAGCATTAGATGTAATGGCTGAAAAACTATCAATGGACCCTGCAGAACTTAGAAGACTTAATGCCATAAAAGAAGGGGATACTTCCCCAACAGGAAGCTTAATGGATAAGAACACTGGTAATCTTGTAGAATGTATAGATAGAGTTAAGAAGTTTTTAGACTGGGATGAAGGCACCTACATAAAAGTTGATGAAAATAAAGTAAGGGCTAAAAGCTTAACATGTCTATGGAAAGCTCCTGCTATGCCTACAAATACAGATGCTGGCGCAATAATAACATTTAATGAAGATGCAAGTATAAACTTACATTGTTCAATAGTAGAAATAGGGCAAGCAACTAAAACTGGTCTTGCACAAATATTAGCAGAGAAATTTAAGGTAGGTTTAGACAAGATACATCTATCTCATGAAGTAAATACAAAGGTGTCCCCACATGACTGGGCAACTGCTGCAAGTAGAGGACTTTTTATGGCAGGAAGAGCAGTTATAGAAGCTGCAGATGACGCTCTAAGACAGATTAAAGACACAGCCTCACAGGTGCTAAGATGCCCTCCAGAGGATTTAGAAGTAGCAGGTGAGAGAGTATTTATAAAAGATGAACCACATATTGGTTTATTATTAAAGGATGTAATTTTAGGTTATGTTTACGAAAATGGCAATGCCATAAAAGGACAAGTAATTGGCAGAGGTAGATATATAGCAAGGAGATTAAGCGGAATAGATAAAGAAACAGGAGAAGGGCATCCAGCTCTAGAGTGGACATTAGGTGCAGAAGGAGTAGAAGTTGAACTTGATTTAAGAGACTATAGCTATAAAATACTAAAATCAGCTTGTGTTATGGATGTAGGTAAAATAATTAATCCTAAAATAGCTAGAGGTCAAATAGTAGGCGGAATGGCTATGGGACTAAGCTTTGCATCTAACGAAGCATTTATTTTTAACAGTAGAGGTCAAGTAAGCAATGATGATTTAAGATCTTTTAAAATCATGAGATATGGTGAAGAACCAGAGTACTTTGTTGATTATGTAGAAACACCTCAAGGGGATGGACCATTTGGCGCAAGAGGTATTGGAGAGCAATCCATAATAGGCATGCCTAGTGCATTGGCAAATGCTCTATCAAGAGCTTTAGGAGTACAGCTAAAAACATTACCATTAACACCCGAAAACCTTTGGAAAGCTAAAAAGGAGGTAGTTCGATGATATCTTATGATTTTGAATACTATAGACCAGAAACTTATATGGAAGCAATAGAACTTTTTGAGGAAAAGCTTAAAGAAGGTAAGAATCCAATATACTATAGTGGAGGAACAGAAACAGTAACATATGCCAGGAAAAAATTAATTAATACAGGCACAGTAATAGATTTAAAAAAAATACCAGAGTGTCTTGCATTCTCAGAAGCTCAAGATAAAATAATCTACGGTGCAGCATTATCATTAAATGAGATAGTAGAAAAAACTAACTTTGAGCTAATGGCTAACGTAACCAGAAAAATAGCAGACCATACTGTAAGAAACAGATTAAGTCTAGGTGGTAATATATGTGGACGTCTTTTTTACAGAGAGGCAATATTACCTGTACTAGTTACAGAAGGAAAAGCAGTAGTAGCTGGCAAAGAAGGAGTTAAAAAAATCCCAATACTAGAGTTTTTTGATAAGAGAGTTAACCTAAAAAGTGGAGAAATACTTCTTCAAATAGAAATTGACAAGAAATATGCTACTTTCCCACACTACAATGAGAGAAAAGAAAAGCAAGGAGAAATAGATTATCCTCTATTCCATCTAGCAGCACTTAAAGACGAAAAAAATATTAGATTTGCATTTTCAGGAATATGTCCTTATCCTTTCAGGTCACTAGAACTAGAAAAAGTTCTAAATGATAAAACAAAAAGCTTTGAAGAAAGAGCACAGTATGCAGTAGAAAATTTACCAAGCAATGCTAGAAATGATATATTTGCTTCAAGTGACTTTAGAAAATATCTATTTGAGAATGCCATAGTTAATGCTCTTAAGAAGCTGGAAGGAGGAGTACAATGATAGGTTATAATGATTACACATCTATGATATTTAATGTAAATGGTGAACAAAGAAAAGTAATAGTAAAGCCTTCTGATACTCTTCTTAGAGTACTTAGAGAGCAACTAGGCCTTACAGGTGGAAAACCTGGTTGTGAAAATGGAGACTGCGGTGCTTGTACTGTGCTTCTTGATGGGAAGCCAGTTAAATCCTGTATGATACTTGCTGTAGAAGTCGCAGATAAAAAAATCACAACTATAGAAGGGCTTGTAGAAACTGAGATACAACAAACCTTTCAGGAAGAAGGAGGCTTTCAGTGTGGCTATTGCACTTCAGGTTTTATACTAAATGCCTATGCACTTTTAGAAGAAAAGCCTGAAGCCAATGATGAGGAAATAAAAGAATGGCTGCAAAGCAATCTTTGTAGATGTACAGGCTATGAAGGTATAAAAAATGCAGTATATTCAGCTAAGGAAAAAATAAAGCAAAGAAAATAAATGAAATATAAAAATAGCCGTCAGCATTATACTGACGGCTATTTAAAAATCTCTCTATGTCATCCTGAACTATAGCGAAGGATTTCTCGCGTATTGTAAATACGAGATTCTTTGACTATGTCTCAGAATAACAAGTTGGCTAAAATAAAGCAGATTTTTTAGCAGGTTCTGTTTTTGCTATTAATTTACCTTTAGTAAAGTTGTATAAAACTTCTTTTTTCTCATTAAGAGCATTATAGAAGTTATCAGAGTTAAGAACTATAAAGCTAGCTGGATTTCCTTCTTTAATACCATAACTGTCTCCTAAATGAAGAGTTTTAGCAGCATTATGAGTAATTAGCTTATAGGAGTTTAGAATTTCTTCATATCCCATCATTTGACATACATGCAATCCCATATGAACAACATCTCTCATGTTTCCGTCTCCTAGTGGATACCATGGGTCAAATATATCATCATGTCCAAAAGAAACATTTATGCCATCTGCAAGCAATTCTTTAACTCTGGTTATTCCCCTGCGCTTTGGATATGTATCAAAGCGACCTTGAAGGTGAGTATTTACTAATGGGTTGCTTACAAAGTTCATTTTACTCATACGTAATAGTCTAAACAATTTATATGTGTAAGCATTGTTATAGGAGTGCATTGCAGTAGTATGGCTTGCTGTAACCTTTTCTCCCATACCTGACTCATAAGCTCTTGCTGCTAATGTTTCCACAAAACGTGATTGCTCATCATCTATTTCATCACAGTGAACATCTACAAGTAATCCATACTTTTCTGCTAATTTCATAGTGAAGTTTAGACTTTCAACACCATACTCACGAGTGAATTCAAAGTGTGGAATTGCACCTAAAACATCTGCTCCCATTTTAGCTGCATTTTCCATTAATTGTTCACCATTAGGGTAGCTCATAATACCTTCTTGTGGGAATGCAACTATTTGAATATTTACCTCATCCTTTAATTCATCTTTTAACTCTAATAGGCCTTCCATAGCTACTAGAGTTGGATCTGTTACGTCAACATGTGTACGAACATGTCCTATTCCATTTGCTGCTTGTTTTCTTATGGCTTCTCTTGCTCTATTTTTCACATCTTGTTTAGATAATTTTTCTTTTCTTTCAGACCAGCAAGCAATTCCTTCAAATAATGTACCTGATAAATTCCATCTTGGGTCACCTGCTGTAAGCGTAGCATCAAGATGTACGTGAGACTCTATAAATTGAGGTAATACCATGCAGTCATCACAATCAATTACTTCATCTCCTGGAGCTGGAGTAATATTAGGAGCAATTTTTTCAAATTTACCATCTTTAACATATATATCTGTTTTTTCAGTGCTGTTTTCTAAATATACATTTTTAATTAACATGTGCAATCTCCCCTTTATAAAATATTGGATATAGAATATTTGTGATTTAAGCTCTTTTTTTGTTAAGAGTTTCAGCAATGAAGAATACTACTGCAGAAACAACAAGTGAATTTACTGGAGGAACACCCCATTTAATAAATATCCCAGCTAATGCTCCAGCTACAACTGCTAATATAGCTCCAGTATTTACACTTTTTGGCTTAAAGCCTTCAGTTTCATACTGTTTCCTGTTCATAAAGAAGTGAATAATTATAACGACTCCAACAGGAGGTATCATACCTCCTAACAAGCTAAGATATGACACGAAGTTATTATATAGCCAAAGAGCAGCAATTGTACCAATTCCACCACCTACAAGTACCATAGGCTTCATTGGAATATTAGTTATATTTGCAAGTCCAAGTCCTGCTGTGTAAAGAGCATTATTATTTGTAGTCCAAATATTAAGACCCAATACTATAATGGCAGGTATCATAAGCCCTTGAGTGATTAAGATATCAAATATATCAGGTGTCCCTGTAACAGCACCGCCAACAGCTCCAAATATGAACATGATGCTATTGCCAATGAAGAAAGCTATAACAGTTGCCCAAACTGCAATTTTAGATGTTTTTGAAAAACGAGTAAAGTTTGGAGTACCTGTTCCACCACTGACAAAGCTACCAATTACTATTGAAAGAGCAGCTGCCATTGTAAGTGGTGCTGAAGGTGTTTCTGCAAATACATTTCCAAATCCATTTACTAGATTGATTCCATAGTTTACTGAATAAATACCTAGTATAGCTATTAAAGGAACAGCTATGGAACCTAAAATAGCAAGAGCTTTGATTCCATAGTAAGCTGTTGCAGTCATCAAGATTCCAGTTATGACTATTAGAAGTATAGGATTAATATTCAATAGTTTTCCTACAGGTAATGCAAACATAGCAACTCCCACACCAAACCAACCAATTTGTGTAAAACTAATAAGCGCAGAAGATAGGTAAGAACCTTTTTCTCCAAAAGAGTAACGAGCTAGCAAATCTAATGTAAGGCCTGTAGATTGACCAATATAAGCTAGAGCTCCAGTATATACACCTAAAAATGCATTACCTAAGATCATAGCTATAAAGAAGTCTCTCATATTAAGCCCTATGCCTAAATTACCTCCTGCAGTCATACTAGGTGAAAAGAAAGTAAATCCCACCATAACTACAAGTACTGCCCAAAAACCTTGCCTACTAGCAGCATCAACTGCTGACAGAGAGTGTTCAGTATCAGCTGCTTTTTTACTTGTTAATTCTGACATAATTATCCTCCTTTTTTAATGTAACCAGTTACATTTTTCTTTAAAAAAAATATAACTGATTCTACATTTTTTTAATTGAGTTGCAGATTTTGTCTTTTATTTTTATATTGTAAACGTTTACATTTCTCATAGTATATGTTTGACGTTAAAAACAAAAATCCTTCTTTTTTTAAAAAATATTTTCAAAATTTTTTATTTATATATATTGTTTTAATAAAATTGGACTGTCAAAGGTTAGTAGTGATATAATTGAATAAAATGAACATAATTTTGGAGTGGTATTATGGCAAATATAAGAAAAATATCGGAATTAGCTGGGGTTTCTGTAGCCACTGTCTCTAGGGTACTTAATCATCCTGAAACCGTTTCTGAAGATACTAGAAACAGGATTCTCATGGTTATGAAAGAACTGAATTATGTTCCTAACAGTATAGCTAGAAGCTTAAGTACTAATAGGACAAGTACTATAGGCTTAATAATACCTAACATACTAAATCCGCTTTATCCCAGTATAGCAAAGGGAGTGGAGGATGTATTTTATAAAAAAGGATATAATATACTTCTCAGCAATACGGAATACGATGCCAGTAGGGAAAAGGATTGTATCGAAATGCTTCTTAGCAAGAAAGTAGATGGGCTAATAATATGCTCTAGTATTTTAGAAATAGCAGATTTTGATATTATAATTAAGCAAAAGGTTCCATTTGTATTACTGGGAGAATATATGGAAGACTCGGACATTAATATAGTGTATACTGATTATCAATTAGGAGCATATATGGCAACGACTCACTTAATAAAGGCAGGCTACAAAACAATAGCCCATATATCTGGTCCTATGAATAGAAAGGCTAGTGTAGAAAAACTAGATGGATACAAAAAAGCTTTATTAGAGGCAGGATGCAAATATGATGAGGAATATATAATTGAAGGAAACAATCAAATTGATGGCGGCCATCTTGCACTAAAGAAGATATTAAAGAAAAAAGGAAAACCTGATGCAATTTTTGTTGCAAACGATCTTATGGCTTTAGGTGCCATTGAAGCAGTAAAAGTATCCGGTTACACTGTACCAGGAGATATAGCAGTAGTAGGATTTGATGACATAGAGGTAGCGTCTCTTGTAGAGCCAAAGCTAACTACAGTAACGCATCCAGTATATAGAATGGGACTGACTGCAGCAAGACTTTTACTAGACAATATACTAAATGAAGAAGAAGATTGTTTTAAACAAAAAATATTTATTCAGCCTATGCTTAAAGTCAGAAAATCTTGTGGCTATGACAATAGAATTGAAGAAATATTTAGTTAAAGGGTGATATTATGAGTCTGTCAGTTAATTTTATGGGTATTAAATTAAATAATCCAATAATTGTAGCGGCAAGTCCTCTAACTGGTAGTGGTAGCATGATAAGAAAAGCTATTGATGCAGGAGCAGGTGCAGTGGTAACTCAAACAATTATTAATGAGGTAAGACCAAATGTTAGACCTAGAATAGCAGCTAATTCTCTTGGCATGCAAAACATAGAGTTATATAGCGATTTAACATTAGAAGAATGGGAAAGAGAAATATATTATGTAAAAGAGAAAGGTGCAGTGGTTATTGCAAACATATTGGCACATACACCTTCTGAAATGGCTTATATGGCAAAAAAAGTAGAGCGTTTTGGTGTAGATGCTATTGAATTAGGTATATCTATTCCACATGGTGAAGGAGTAGAATTGCTCATAAGTGACATAGAAAGACTATATAACCTTACAAAAATGGCTGTAGATTCAGTGAAGATACCTGTAATGGTGAAATTTTCACCTAATGTAAGCAATCTAACAGCTTTAGCAAAAGTCGTAGAAAAAGCAGGAGCATCTGCTATTAGTGCTATAGATACACTAAGATCTATTCTTGGAGTTGACATAGATAAAGCTAAGGTAATGTTACCTACTTATGGAGGATATTCGGGAGAAGGAATAAGACCTATAGCCTTAGCAACTATAGCCAGTATATCTCAAGCTGTAAAGATACCAGTCTCTGGCATCGGTGGAATAGAGAACTATAAAAATGTTATTGAATATATAATGTTGGGTGCAAGTACTGTACAGCTTTGCACATCCTTAATTATGAATGGATATGGTAAAATTAGAGAGATTCTAGTGGATTTAGAAAACTGGCTAGAGCAAAAAGGTTATTCTTCTTTAGAAGATATTAGAGGACAAGCTCTGGTTTCATTAAAATCATTTGAAGAGATATCCATAGAACCATATATTGCAAAGATAAATGGTAAATGCAATGCAGAAAATTGTGGACGTTGTATTAAATCATGTATGTATGATGCTATTTCTTTAAATAATGATATAATAGTTATAGACGATTCAAAATGTACAGGCTGTGGATTATGTGTTAGCCTATGTGAGAAGAAACTTTTATTTTTAGATTGGTAGTAAGTATTATTGGGTATTGTATATTATATGAAGCGGGGTGATTATGAAGTGTATAGATATTCGGGAATAACAGTAAAAGAATTATTAGAACTTGAACCTATGAAAGAGGCGAAGATTTTAGCAGGAAAAGGTGGACTAGATAGAAGGATAACAAAGCTTAACGTAATGGAAGTACCAGATATTATAAACTGGGTTGAAGAAGGCGAATTTCTACTTACAGCAGCTTATTCTATAAAAGATAATCCAACAAAGTTTGATGAACTTATACCGCAGATGAATAAAAAGGGATTGGCAGGTTTAGGTATCAAGACTAAAAGATATATAGATGAGATTCCCAGTAACACCCTAAAGATGGCAGAAGAACTTGGGTTTCCTTTAATAGAGATACCTCTTGAGATTTCTTATTCCACTATTATAGCTAATGCTCTGACTGAGATTGTTAATAATCAAACTAGCATTCTCTATAGAATAGATAATACTCATAATAAGCTTATAAATATGATGTTAAATGGTGGAAGCTTAAAAGAAATAGCCAATGCATTATACGAAGGCATTGACAATAACTCAATGGCTATAAAAGAATATTTATTTGAAACTAGTGTGATTTTGTGTGACGAAGACAAGAAAAAATATATTGAGTCAATTATTGAAACTGATAGCTTGAAAAAAGAAAGATTTAGTTATAATTTTAATGACAAGTTTCTTCATACAAATTGTACTGACGTAATGGGAGACGAGAAAATAAACAGAATTACTATTCCTATTTTTACAAAAGATAGAGAATACGGCTGTATATATATTTGGGAAGATAAAAAACCAATCACTCCAGTAGAATTAACAGTCATAGAAGCCTCTACACCTGTGATTGCACTAGATCTTTATAAAAAATTATCTATTTTTGAGATTGAAAGTAAACACAAGGTTGAATTTTTCGAAGATTTATTTTCAAGTGATGAAAATAGGCACAAAAAAGCATTAGAAAGAGCTTCTTATTTTGATTTCGACAGCAGATTAGGATATTCTGTAATAGTTATTTCAGTAAATAATTATGATAACTTGAACTGCTATTATCCTGACGCAAGCAACTTTCTTCAGCAAATAAATGTTAGACTATTAAGCATTATAAATAGGATTTTGAAAAATCGGAAAGAAAGGATTATATATGGAAACAAAAGTAATAGTATTATAATTCTTTTTGGTACTGAAGCAGGAACAAAAGATGCAAAAATAAAACAGGAAATAAACTCTTTTTGCGATGAGCTATTAAGATATGCAGAATATGAAAATATCAATGATAAGATTTCTATTGGCGTGGGAAGAAATTATAAAAATACTCACGACCTATGGAAAGGTTATAGGGAAGCTAACAGAGCTGTAGAATGTCAAAAAAGGTCTCATGAAAAAAAAGTAACTCATTATGATGATTTAGGAATATTTAGAATTCTTTCATATGAAGAGCTTCAACCAGAGCTGCAACAATTTTATAAAGAAATACTAGAACCTTTAGTAAAGTATGACAATGAAAAAGGAACTGAGCTCATAGAAACCTTAAAGAATTACTTTGAGTGTGCTGGGAACCTAAAAAAGATATCAGAAGAGATGTACACCCATTATAATACCGTGATTTATAGAATTCAAAGGATAAAAGAAATAACAGGAATTGACTTTGAGGATTATGAGGATAGGCTTAATTTCCAAATATCTTTAAAAATATTAGAAATGCAAGAAAATGAAAGATGTAGCAACAAATTGAGTAGGTAGCCAAAATCTCCAAATTTGTGCTAGTCACTTAGCAGTAGCTGATAAGACTTCCCTTTAGTTTTGGGAAGTTTTTATCATTTTATTAACTACTTACAAAGAATAGGGTTAATATTTAGGTAGACTATATAAAGAAATAGTTGTGCAAATAAGTTATTATAGTATTAAGAGTTAATTTAGAATACTTTTAGAAGGATTGATCTAATGATAGCATCAAATATATGTAAGGATTTATATGAATCCTTACAAAGAAATCGCCTAAAAGGACAGATTCATTCAGTATTCGACAATAGCTTTAATGTAATAGACCAAGACAATCATCTTATTTCCTTTTTAGGCCCTAATAAGCCTATGGCACCTCGTTCTATAAAACTTACAGAAAAGATATCGTTTATAGACTTAGGCTTTGAACAAGGACAAAAACTCGAGTTTTATGATGATTTTGTTTTTTTGAAAGAAAATAATATTATAATTTCTTTTGACAAAGCACTTTTATGGAATAAAGAACCACTATTATTTTCAGACATAGATTTAGCAAAAGATTCAATGGAAAACGTTTTTAGAAAGCTTTGTTTAATGGGTACATTTATATTAGAAGAAGGGAAAAAAGAAGGTATAGTTCCACTTCTAAAAACCCTTGAAGGTAAAATAAAGGGTATAGAACCCATATTAGATAATAATATCCTTCTTAGCAAGAGAGAAGAATTTATTAGAGAAAGATTCCTAGCCTTTATTGATAGCTATTTAAAAGAGAATATTGAGGAAATCCCTTTAAGATCTAAAGACATAATTGGTTTTGGAATAGGTCTTACGCCTTCAATGGATGACTTTTTATCTGGCATGATGGTTTCAAGAATATACTTATCATCGTATCTGAATCATGACTTTAAAAAAGCCATTGAGATTAACAAAGCCATTGTCAAAAATATAAAAAACAAGACAACTTTAGTTAGTGAAGAGATGCTCAAATATTCATCTATGGGAGAAGTAAATGAAGACGTTAGAAATCTAATGGCAACCTTTTTATCAAACAGCTCCACAAATACTTTTTATAAATATTTAAAAAAAGTTGCTGACTTTGGAGAAACTTCCGGAACAGATATGATTTCAGGTATCTATATAGGAAGCCAAATATTGCTTAATTAATACTTAGGAGGTAGATATTCATGAGTAGTGTTAAATTTGAGATAAGAAAAAATGCCTACTATGATTCAGTTACATTAATGATTATTTCAAAAGAAATCAAAAAAATCGATGGAGTAAAAGAAGCTCTAGTTGGTATGGGAACAGATTTAAATAAGGAATTAGCTGAAAATCTTTCAATATCAAATGATGAAATTAAAAACCTTACACCAAATGACTTCTTTGTAACAGTTCTTGCTGAAGACAATGTTCAAATCGAAACAATTTCAGGAGAAGTAGATAGACTACTTAGCCAAAAGAAAAAAAGCAGCGAGTCAGATTATATGCCACCAACACTAGAATCTGCTTTAAATCATGAACCAGATTCAAACATAGTAGTTATATCAGTTGCAGGAGAATATGCAGCAGCAGAAGCAAAAAAAGCATTAAACAATGATTTACATGTAATGCTTTTCAGCGACAACGTAACAGTAGAGCAAGAAAAAGAATTAAAAGAATTAGCTTGTGAAAAGGGACTATTAATGATGGGACCTGACTGTGGAACAGCAATAATAAACAACGTACCACTAGCATTTGCAAACGTAATTAAAAAAGGACATATAGGAGTAGTTGGAGCATCAGGTACAGGAACACAAGAAGTAACAGTTATTATAGACAAATTAGGGGAAGGTGTATCCCAAGTAATAGGAACTGGTGGTAGAGACCTAAAATCAGAAATAGGCGGTCTTATGATGCTACAAGGTATAGAAGCATTAAAGAATGATCCACAAACAAAGGTTATAGTACTTATTTCTAAGCCACCAGCAGAAGAAGTAGCTGAAAAAGTATTAAAAGCTATTGAAAATTCTTCAAAACCAGTAGTTGTAGACTTTATAGGTGGAGACAGAAAATTAATAGAAAAATATGGAGCACATGCATGTGTATCTCTTGAAGATGCTGCAAGAAAAGCAGTTGCACTTCTAAGAGGAGAAGAAGTGAAAGATTTTGATGGATTTGATCTATCAGATGCAGAAATAGAAAAGCTAGTAGACGAAGAAGTAAGTAAATTTGATAAGGGTCAAAAATATCTAAGAGCATTTTACACTGGTGGAACATTAGCAGATGAAGCTATGAAGCTTCTTAGCGGTGAAATAGGAAACATCTATTCTAATATTCCACTAACTCCTGAATATAAGATGGAAAACGCAAAAGTTAGTAAAGAACATACATGTATTGACTTTGGTGATGATGAATTTACAAAAGGAAAGCCTCACCCAATGATTGATCCAATAGGTAGAGTAGAGCGTCTTATGAAAGAAGGAGACGACGAAGAAATGGCTGTGTTGCTTATGGACTTTGTATTAGGATATGGCTCACATGAAGACCCAGTAGGAGAAATGCTTCCATCAATAAAAGAAGCTAAAGAAAAAATGGCTAAGAAAGGTAAGTATCTTTGTGTAGTAGGTTCAATTTGTGGTACTGCAAATGACCCACAAAGTCTTGAAGAATCACAAAGAAGACTAGAAGAAGCAGGAGTAATAGTAATGCCTTCAAATGCACAAGCTGTAAGATTAGCTGGGCTTATCCTTAACAAAATTAAATAGATTTGGAGGGTGCTGTAATGTCAAAGATTAATGAACTTTTCAATAAAGAGGTTAAAGTCATCAACATTGGACTAGAATCATTTTACAATGATTTGAAAAAGCAAAAGGTATCTGCAATTCATGTGAATTGGAGACCAGCTGCAGGTGGAAATAAAAAATTGGCATCACTTTTATCAAGATTGAAATAAATTAAAACAATTTAAGAGGAGTGATATAAATGATAGCTGAAAAAATTGCACAAGCTAACAAAGAAGCTGTTGGACGTTTACAAAGTGCACAGCCTACTATTGTTGGAATAGGTACAGCAGGTAAAGACATACCTGGAATGACTAAAAAAACTATATTACACGCAGGACCACCAGTTACATGGGATAAAATGAGTGGACCATTAAAAGGAGCAGTTATTGGAGGACTTATTTACGAAGGTCTTGCAGCAAATAAAGAAGAAGCTGAAAAACTAGCAGCATCTGGAGAAATAACATTTGATCCTTGTCATCATCGTAATGCAGTAGGACCAATGGCAGGAGTTGTTACTTACTCAATGCCTGTATGGATAGTTGAAAACAAAACTTTTGGAAACAAAGCTTACTGTACACTAAACGAAGGTTTAGGAAAAGTTCTTCGTTTTGGAGCATATGGTGAAGAAGTTATCACTAGACTTAAATGGATGGAAAACACATTAGCACCAGTACTTAAAGCTACATTAGAATTATCTGGTGAAATAGATCTTAAAACAATGATAGCTCAAGTTGTTCAAATGGGAGACGAAGGTCATAACAGAAACAAAGCAGGTACATCATTATTAATAAGAGAATTAGCTCCTTACATTGTAAAAACTAATTTTTCTGATCAAGTTAAAGCAGATGTATTAAGCTTTATGCATAGCAATGACCACTTCTTCTTGAACTTAACAATGCCAGCTGCTAAATGTGCACTAGAGCCAATGAAAGGCGTTAAATACAGTACATTAGTATATACAATGGCTAGAAATGGTACAGAATTTGGTATTAGAGTAGCAGGATTAGGAGATAGATGGTTTACAGCACCAGCAGAAATTATACAAGGACTATACTTCCCAGGATACTCAGAAAAAGATGCTAACCCAGACATCGGGGACAGTGCTATAACAGAAACATCAGGAATTGGTGGATTTGCAATGGCAGCAGCTATACCTATAGTACAATTCGTAGGTGGAGTACCACAAGATGCAATAAACTACTCAAAATCTATGTATGAAATAACAGAAGCAGAAAATATTGCATATAAAATACCAGTTCTTGATTTCAGAGGTACTGCTACGGGTATAGATATACAAAAGGTTATTGAAACTGGTATACGTCCAATAATCAACACAGGTATTGCACATAAAGATGCAGGTGTAGGTCAAGTTGGAGCAGGACTAGTTCATCCACCTATGAAATGCTTCGAAGATGCATTAGAAGCTTTCATTGAACAATTAGAAGCAGAAGGCGAATTATAATTTGCCAAGAGAATAAAATAGGCTTTATAATAGAATAAAGCCAAAAAAATAACATAAATACAAGGAGGAATTTTTAATGAATCTTTTACAAAACTGGAACAATGTTAAAATGTATGATTTAACTCAAAAGCTTAGCCATTTAACACCACCATGGCCAACTTATGAGCCACTACAAATCAAATTCTTTAAGAGATTAGCACCTAATGGAGCTAATGGACAATTAATCACTACATCAAACCACGTTGGAACACACTTAGATGGACCAATGCACTTTGATACAGCAGGAAGAGATATTGCTTCATTACCACTTGATAAATTAGTAGGACCTGCAGCAATAGTTGATTTATCAGATATGGCTGAAGATTTCGGAATTTACACACCACAAGATATAATGGACAGAGTAGAAGTTAAAAAAGGTGATATCCTTATCATAAATACTGGATACCATAAATATGGTTGGGATCAACCAGAAGCAGATGAAAGAAGATATATGTTAAGACACCCAGGACCATCAATGGACTTTGTTGATTGGGTAAAAGAAATGGAAATTAAGTGGATTGGTGTTGACTGTGGTTCTGCAGACCACCCAATGAACACTAAGATTCGTGACTGGGAACCAAGAGAAGCAGAAGCATGTGACAAATACATGAAAGAAAAATTTGGCAAGGGATTAAATGAAATGTATCCATGGCCAGATGTATACCAAGCAATGCATGTAAAAGTATTTATTAAACCTTATGAAATAATCCATGCTGAAAACTTAGGTGGAGATCTAGACAAAATACTAAATAGACGTATGGTTGTTGGATGTTTCCCATGGAGATTTGAAGGTGGAGAATCTTCAATCTGCCGTATAGTAGCTTTTGAAGCTGAATAATCTTTTGAAAATATATAATTAATGACTGCCCGCCTCTGGCGGGTAGCTATTTAATTAGACAAATTTTCATTCTGAGCGAAGTGAAGAATCCCAAATATTATAGAAGGGGGCGAACATAATGAAGCAAGCTTTAGACAATATAAAAGTACTAGACCTTACAAGGGTACTGGCAGGACCTTATGCAACCATGATACTAGGAGACTTAGGAGCGGATATAATAAAAATAGAAATGCCAGTAACAGGAGACGACTCAAGAGCTTTTGGCCCTTATGTAAACAATGAAAGCGCTTATTTTATGAGCCTTAATAGAAATAAAAGAAGTATCACAATAAACCTAAAATCTCCAGAGGGAAAAGAAGTTTTCTTAGACATGGTAAAGAAAGCTGACGTAGTAGTAGAAAACTTCAGACCTGGAACTATGGAAAAACTAGGATTAGGGTATGAATATCTATCAACAATAAATCCTAAGATAATATACGCAGCATCATCAGGATATGGACATACAGGTCCATACAGCAAAAGAGCAGCATATGATGCAGTAGTTCAAGCAATGGGTGGAGTAATGAGCATCACAGGACAAAAAGATGGCAAACCTACAAGAGTAGGTACTTCCATAGCAGATATAAATGCAGGACTATTCACTACCATAGGCATATTAGCAGCACTAAACAATAGACATGTAACAGGCAAAGGACAAAAAGTAGACGTAGCTATGCTAGATACACAAGTAGCTATACTTGAAAATGCCATAGCACGTTATGTAGTAACAGGAAACGTACCAAAACCAGGTGGAAACAAACATCCTTCCATAGTACCATTTGAGCCTTTCGATACAAAGAATGGAGAAGTAGTAGTAGCAGCTGGAAATAACACATTATGGGCTAAGTTCTGTGAAGTAATAGGAAAAGAAGAACTAATAAACGATGAAAGATTTAAAACAAATCCTTTAAGAAATGAAAATTATGATGAACTAAGACCACTAATAGCAGAAGCAATGGTTAAGAAATCTACAGAAGAATGGCTAGAATTATTAGATAAAGCAGGAGTACCAAATGGTCCTATAAACACAGTAGATAAAGTACTAAAAGATCCACAAGTAATAGCAAGAGAAATGATAGTAGAAGTAGAACATCCAGTAGCAGGAAAACTAAAGATGCCTGGAGTACCTATTAAGCTAAGTGACACACCAGGTAGTGTAAGAACTCCAGCACCAGTTCTAGGTCAGCATACAGAAGAAATCCTAAAAGGATTCTTAGGATATGATGATGAAAAAATACAA
>NZ_JAWRHZ010000027.1:0-19335 GCF_040308045.1 Proteiniborus sp. | reverse complement strand
TTGGGTCATACTTGACCCAATGCGATTTTCTGGGACTATAGAATGCATATTAATGTCCGTTCTCTAAAAATCTTTCCTCCATTTCCATATCTAGTTTCATAAGCTTTTTAATAACATAAGGTGGTTTTCTCCCTCTATTATTAGTATCGTTTGAAGTCGTATTAGTACTAGCAGGAACTGCTCCATTACTATTACTATTCTTTACAAAAGCTATATGTGGTGAACTTGTAGTTAAGATTTCGAATTTACAGCCTAAGAATTTAAGCTTATCTATTATAATTGGTAAGGCCTTTAGAGTATTAGTTTTTGCAGCAGTATCATGAAAAAGTACTACTGCTGTATCTTTTCTACTAATCCAAGTCAGTGTATTGTTGATTATTTGATCTACAGAAGCAGATACTGCGGAAGCATCACCACTACTGGCATTCCAATCAAAGTGTAAGTATCCTTCCTTTTCAAGCCTATCCATTATTTCATTTATTACTTTTTTCCCTTTTTCAGTTTTAGTTGCGGCATTATTTGAGCCCCCAGGAAATCTAATTATTTTAGGACGCTTTCCAGAAGCTTCATATATTATATTTTCATTTTTATATAAATCATCAAAGAAATTATCTACATTGCTATATATATAATTATAATTATGGCTATAAGTATGATTACCAAGAGCATGACCTTCCTTTGCTATTCTTTTAAGAAGGGTTTTTCCTTCTTCTGTTTTAGTACCTATAACAAAGAAAGTAGCTTTAATTTCTTCTTTTTTTAATAAATCTAAGACTTTATTAGTAAGAGAACTAGGTCCATCATCGAAAGTCAGATAGACTGTTTTGTTGGACCATGCATTTTCTTTATTTAGAGAATTGATTATACTAGGTGCTGGTTTAGGATGTATTTTTTTTTCTGGCTCTAAGGGCTTATTGTCTTCAATTGGAGTCTCAGTAGGTTTAGAAGTTTCTGTGATAGGCTCCTCTGTTTCAATGGGTTCTTCATTTTGATTGTCTTCACTAGACTCTGTCTTGTCTTCCTGCATAAATTCCTTAGGTTCAGTGCTTTTTTCTTCATTATTTTGATTAACATCGTTATTTTCACCTTCATTTCCATCACTATCATCTTCTGTATTTTCATTAATGACATCATCTAGCTGGGCCAGTTGTATATGGCTAAATGTTGTTTCTGGCATTCTATCTGCTGAAGCAAAACTTGATATTATAACTAAACTAATTATAAATACTATTATTTTTTTCATCTCAATCCTCCTTAATGAGTACATTCATTGCTATGTAGAAAGTATTTACTATATACATCATACATCATATTATTAGAAAAAAGTATGACAAAATGGTTAAACTTAAGTATGCAGAAGCTCTCCTTTTTGATATTATTATTATAAGATATATACATATATACCCTTATGGAGAAAAGTAAATATGGGGATAGGTTATAGGCTTTATACAGATTGGTGTAAATTTGGATTCAATTTAACATTTATACGAAAGGCTACTCTAATTCAATAATAAGACAAGTATGCTAATCATAGAATTTAGTAACTATGACTAGGAGGCTTGTTTATGAGAAACTCATGGAGAGATTTGGCAAGTGTATATATTGGTACTGTAATAGGAGCTGGCTTTGCATCAGGCCAGGAAATCATACAATTCTTTGGGGTGTTTGGATATAAGGGCATATTTGGTATTATACTTGCATCAGTTTTATTTTCAGCTTTGGGAGCAGTAGTGTTACTAAGTGTATATAGAAATAGAATTACATGTTATAGTGAATATATAACACCTCTTTTTGGACGAAGAATAAGCAAAATCATAGAATTAATAGTAATCTCTTTTCTCTTTATTGGATTTTGCATTATGCTTGCAGGAAGTGGTGCAATATTTAAAGAGCAGCTTAACATATCTGATAATATTGGAATATATCTTATGGCATTTTTGTGTTTTCTTACATTAGCCTTTAGCGTAAAAGGAATATCTTTTGTAAATAAATTAGTCGTTCCATTTTTGATTATAGGAATTGTTTTAGTAGGGTCAACTGTAATGGCGAAAGAGGGATTTGTGCTTAGTAATTTTCATGGAGCAAATATTACTAAAACTGGAAACTGGATAACATCATCTATTCTTTATGTAAGCTATAATAGTATTTCTGCAATTGTGATGATGACTTCCCTGCTTCCTATCATTACTAATAAGAAACAAGCTTTAAAAGGAGGAATCTTAGGAGGACTCGGTCTTGGGATTATGGCCATATTTATTTTATTATCAATTCTTATATTATATACTGATGTATATAATATAGAGGTACCCATGGCAAAGGTTGCACAACGTTTAGGTAGTTGGTGTGGATATATATATTCAATTATATTATGGCTTGCAATGTTTACTACTGCTATTGCCAGTGGCTTTGGCTGCGTAAACAGAGTTTATTCTTCTTTTAAGGGAAATCAATTGTTTATTTCAGGGGTTTTTTGTATAATCGCTATACCTTTTGCAAAAGTAGGATTTTCTAGTTTAGTGTCAAAGCTATACCCCTTATACGGATATATAGGGTTATTTTTACTTATTTATATTATTACAAATCAAATTTTCGGTATTATAAGTGTATGTAGAAGGAATTTATGCAAGCAAAAGTGAATTATAATTAAGATGGGAGGAATATTCTATGATAGCTAAAGAAGAGAATAGTAAAGGAAAGAAGCTAATATGGATAATACTAACTATAATTATAATTGCTTTGATGTTTTTTGGTAAATCAATTAGGGACAAGATCCAAAATCTATTTAAGCAGACTGAAAAGTCATTAGAGTTAGTTCAAAAGACAGATATTCCTTGGTTTGAAAATGGAGAGACAAAGGATTATAATGGAATCATTATTAACTCCGATAATAAAAACATAACTTCATACAATTTTTTAGGAAATAAATTATGGTCAAAGGATATAGAATTTAATGCCTCTTTAACTCACTTTGGTGAGAATATTATTTATATTTGTGATAAAGATAAAGGTCACATTGTTGCTCTAAATACTCAAGGTGAAAAACTATGGACATATGAAGCAAGGCAGTCAATAGATAAAATTGTAGAGAGAAATGGTCTTTTAATCATTTATACTAAAGCGGGCGAACAAATTGACCAGATAAACATTTTAGGTGAAAATGGCTCTCTTTTAGCTAATACAATTGTGGACAAAGGTAGGCTCTTATCTGGCAATATTTTTTCTAATAAAGAAAAATTCACACTTGTTACATTGGATTTTTCGAGCAATAACCTTCAAAGTAGCATTTTGTTATATACCATAGAGGGAGAGCTTTTATGGAAAAAGGATTTCACAGACAGGATTATCCTTGATACAGCTTTTATAGATAATGATACTATACTTGTTATAAGCGACAGTAAAATAATGAGTTTAAATATGAAGAATGAATTGCTATGGAGTAAGGAGCTTGAAGGCAGGTTAAAAGATGTAGAAGTGGATACAAAGCAAAAAGAAATATATTTACTTTATGGAGAGGACAAGGATTATATAGAAGTATTAGAGCCAAATGGAAAGATTAAAAATAGACTTGGGCTAGATAATTATTATAGCAATATATATATATGCAAAGGGAATATTTTCTTAACTGGAGATGATAGACTAATAGGAATCCATGAAGATAAGATCTTCTTAAACTATAGATGCGAAGACAAAATTGAGAACTTAGTATTTGAAAAAAACAATATTCTTGTATTTACTGAAAAAAGTTTATTAGTAGGAAAATTATCAAATAAGAAGGAATAAGTGAATGACTAAAGAAAACATAAAAAGGCAGGTGCTCAAATGAATTGGGTAGATATATGCATTTTCGCTATCCTAGCTATAAATTCCATAGTTGGGTTTAATCAAGGCTTTATTATTTCAATTTTCAATCTTGTTGGACTCATAGTATCTTATTTTATTGCCAGATTATATTATCCAATAGTAGCTCAATTTATATTGAATAACCAAAGCATGTATGATAAATTAAGAAGTTTTGTCGATAAAAGATTGTACTCCACCTTTGAAGACAAATCAGATGCTATTAGCTCTGTGTCTTTGTTTGAAGGATTGAATTTACCGAAACCATTGATAGATATGATATTAAAAAGTCCAAAGGTAGGGTCCTATACATCTGAGTTATCAGAAACTGCCATAGATATTATGTCTGAGGCCTTGACTCGCATATTTATTGATGTAATAAGTTTGATTATTGCTTTTGTTATTGCAAGAATTGCTATTATTTTTGTTGTTAGAATTTTAAGCTTATTTTCAGAGCTTCCTTTGCTAAAGCAGTTTAATAAAATATTTGGACTTGGTTTTGGCCTCATTAAAGGTATGTTGATTATACTAATAATATTAGCCATACTTACTCCTTTTATTTCTGTAGCACCTAGTGGATTCTTGGCTGAAGGAATCTTTGATTCAGAGATAGGGTACTATTTATATGATAATAACATATTATTAAAGTATTTAAAGAATGTAATTTTGTAAATCTTCACAAGGGGGAGATATAAATTGGAAAAGAAAAATTATAATTTAATAGGAATTATTCTTATTTTAATAGGAATTGCTGTATTTCTACTAAATACTGATTTATTTTCTGGTAATATTTTATTGATTTTAGTTGGATTGATTTTCTTAGCTATATATTTTAGCAGAAAATACACCTGGAGTTTGATAACTGGAATGGTCATACTTGTTGTAGGAGCGACATCTGTGGTTGATGACTTTTTTTCAACTAAAATAGACCTTGCTGGCTTTACATTTTTAGTTGGATTAGGCATAGTTTTTCTGATTTTATATTATTCAAAAAGGATAATGGGTTTTGTATTCCCTGGTTTTATATTACCATCCATAGGCATTTACACACTAATATCTAGTGTATATCATGGTGAAATGTCTTGGGCATTTTTCTTTTTATTAGGATTGTCCTTTTATGCAATATATTTTGCTGAATTTATGAAAAGAGGTAGTCGCTGGCCTTTAATTCCAGGGACTATTTTGATTAGCTTTGCAGGATTATTATACCTAATATCTAACGATATAATCAAGTCTAGCTTGTGGAAGATAATATCCTATGCTTGGCCTTCTCTATTAATAATTATAGGTATTAAGATAATATTTGATAATGTAAATCATAAGACTCAATGAATAAAAACAGGTACATATCAATATTGATATGCACCTTGTTTTTATTCAACTACTATTTCTACTCTTTCACCGTTGTCGCTTTCAATATCTACTATCTTGCCTTCTGCTCCGCTTTTAATTAACTCAGCGATTTCATTAAAATCAATGTCTTTAAGGTCTGAGTTTTTTAATTCAGGAGAGATCTTAGTAGCCATTTTTAGTCCTACATCTACTAAAGCTAGGGGAATATTTACATTAACTTTAGTATTATCATCTGGTTCATGTACTTTTATTTTCAACCATTTAGATGATTTTGTTAATGGCAGATCTTCTTTTTCTTCTAGTGCACTTAAGAGCTCAAGTCCATCCTTAGATGTTATTTTGCCATCTTCTATCATTTTAAGTATTTGCATCTTTTCTTCCCTTAAATAAGTCATATTCATAACCCCCCTTTAAATTATATTATCCTTATGGAACCATTTGATGTTGAAGCAATAATATTAACTTGATTTTCAGCTTCAGTATTGTTTGCGCTATGTGCTAGTATTTTTTGCTTACCAGGACTGTGTTGTTTATTTAAATCATATATAAGATTAGGTATTTCTATGTCTATTCGTCCCATTGAAGTCTGAGCGTCTAAATTATATGCTTTATGATGAGCATCAATATTAATCTCTATTGAATTATTTGAAGTATATGCTTCAACTCTGTTTAAGCTTGATGTTTCAATGTCATAAATCTTAATACTTCCATTAGAAGTTTTAGTAAAGATAGACGATGCAATTGAATCTTCTACTCTTAAGGATGCATTTGAGCTAGTTAAGGATATTTCCTTAGATTGCACATCCATGATTGATATTCTACCATTCTTTGTAGTGGTTATTATACTTTCACAGCTAGTATCTCGTACATTTATAGTAGCATTAGATGTATCTAATTCTATTCTTTTTGAACATGTAGCTTCAATATTTATTGAGCCATTGTTAGTGCATGCTATTATTCTATTAGAGTCAATATCTTGTATTTTGATTGAACCATTATTTGTATCTAGTATAAGTTCGTTAGTATTCGCATCACTGGTCTCAATTCTTCCATTAGAGGTTAATAGAAAAATTTTGTCGTAATTAAAAGAAGGAATATATACTTCAAGGCTTGTGCCTATCCCGTTGCTATATCTAGGTTTAAATACTAACTTGTTATCTTGCTCTATAACTTCATATACTGGTTGGCTTTTATCGTATAACGATTTTTTAACAGAGCATTTGGCTTTTATACGGATATTATCGCCTTCGCCAGAGTGAAGTATTATTTTACCATTTACTCCATGTATCTCAAGAATAAGAGAATCCATTCCAAAAATGTTTCTTTCTATGGTTTCAATTATAGTTTCATAGCTACCTGGAAATATACTAAAGGAGCCTTCTCCAATAAATCCATCTACCATTTTAAGAACCTTCTCTGTAATTGACGTGGCGCTTTCTGCTAATTCTTCACCAACTTTCCCCATTCTTTCGCCGAAGCTTTCTCCCCAGTTGCCCATCTTTTCACCGAAGTTTTCGCCCCAGGCTTCTGCTTTTTCACCAAAACTTTCTCCCCAAGCACCTATTTTTTCACCAAAGTCATCCATTTCCTCACCGAAGTCATCCGTTTTTTTGCGGGAGTCATTATCTAAATGTTTCAGGTTTTCTGATTTGTCTTCTGATTCTTTTTTGTGTTTTTCAATTTTATCCACTTTTTCTTCTACTTTAATTTTAAATTTATCCATTTTATCTTTTTTTTCCTTCATTTTGTTGTTAAACTTATCTATTCTATCTTGGGTGATTTTGTCTTTTGAGCTGCGAACTTCTTGACCTTCCTCTAGAATAAAACCAGTATATTTGTCATTCTTGTGAGATGCTTGTGTTTCAGTGCCACCATCTTCACCATGAGCTGTCAGATTTTCACTATGATTATGGAGTTCTTCTTCTATTTCTACTTCATCTAGTGCTTGAAGAAGCTTTGATGCTTCCTCACTTGTGATTTTACCTTCTTGCAGCATTGTAAGTACCATTAATCTTTCCTCACTCACTACAAATCCCTCCTACACTATTCCTCTTTTAAAAGCTTTACTGCTTCCTCGGCAGTTATTTCACCTGCACTAAGTTTGGCAAGAACTTCTTTTTTGTCTACTTTAGGACCGTATTTAGCACTATATCCTAAAGCTTCTACTACATTTTCTAGTTTGCTTCTCACTGTTGGATAAGAAATACCAAGTTCTTTTTCAATTTCTTTAATATTACCCCTATTTTTAATAAATACTTCTACAAAGTTTTTCTGATCTTCAGTCAATCTGCAAAACTTGCATAAGGTAAACTTTCCTTCTATAGTTGTATCACAGTAATTACAGTGAAGCTTTGTCACATCCATTTCATGATTACAAACAGGACATCTTCCTAATGCTTCTTTTTTCATATTATCCACCTTTCTCTACAAGACTGATATCTTGACTACATCTTTATCATCACATACATCAATAATATCAAAGGGACCACATTCTCTTATTGCATCAATGAATTCTTTGATGTCTATATTTTTTATAGCTTCAAGGGCAATTTTAGCATCTTGATCTATGTGTTGGCTGCGTTTAATTGCTAGAGGGGCTATTATAATTCCAAGCTTTCCTAAAAACGTTGCTAACCAGAAAGGTATGCCTGGTAGATTAATTTTTTTATTATCATCCCCATCTATTATTAATATTTTAATTTTATTTGCGGGTTTTCTTTTGTTTATATTGTTTTCGTTTAAGTTTTTTATAAGCTTTATAGCTTTCCTAGAGCTTATTTCCCCTATTTCAAGCCTAGTTAGGATATTTCTTATTTCCTCCTTCAAGAAAACTCCCTCCCTCACCCTTAATAATTTTAAACACTTTTCTTTATTTCAAAAAAATAGGGTATAATAAAATAAGACGAATTAAATTAATATGATTATATTTAATCTAAATATTAATAGTAAGTTATTAACTCGTATTTTCATGAGTTTTTTATATCTACTATTCCCTTTGACTATATAATATTATTATAAATTAATAATGTCAATACATATTTTAAAAATATTAATATGTAAATTAAAAATATTAAGCACTAACTTTACGAAAATTAACTATAGACAAAACCTATAGTTAAAACGGTGATTATAGATAATACAAATAGATGTCCAAAAATAGATAAAAAAACATTATACTATTATATATAGAGACTTAAAGATGATTTAGGAGGAATATTGAATGAAAAAAGAAGTTGATGCTAGAAATCAAGCTTGTCCAAAACCTGTTATAATGACAAAAAAAGCATTAGATGAAATAGCGGAAGGTGTAATTACTACTATTGTGGATAATGAGGTTGCAAAAGAAAATGTTTCAAAGCTTGCTAAAAGCTTAAACCTTGAATATATAGTAGATAAGGGAGTATCAAATGAGTACTATATCCATATTTCAAAGGGAGACTCAACTGAAAAAACTGAAGAAGTTAATGCATGTGTTCCTAATACATTTAAAGATATGGCAATAGTATTTAGTAAGGATAGACTAGGAGATGGCTCAGAAGAGCTTGGAGATATACTTATTAAAGGATATATATATACTCTTACAGAGTCGATACCATTTCCTTCAACATTATTATTTTTAAATGGTGGTGTAAAACTTACAGTAGAGGGTTCACCAGTATTAGATGATTTAAAGAAGCTTCAATCAGAAGGTGTAGAGATACTTTCTTGTGGAACTTGTCTTGACTTTTTTAAATTAAAAGACAAGCTAGCTGTAGGAGAGATAACAAACATGTATACTATTGTAGAAAAAATGAAAAACGCTACAAACACAATAACATTATAAAAGGATGGTAACATGAAGGAAGAAGTATACTATGTAATAGCATTTGATTCAACACACTATGCAATACAAGGAGAAAAGGTTTTAAGAGATAAAGATATTGATATAAAAGTAATACCAACTCCTAGGGAAATAACTGCTAGCTGTGGATTATCCATAAGGTTTAATCCAGAACTTTTTGAACAGATAAAGAATATATTAAAAGAGTATTCTTTATCTATAAGGGGTATATATAAGCTAGTAAAAAATAATGCAGGTAGATCTGCGAGTAAAATTAATTAGCTTAGGGGTGAGGACTTGAAAGAAACATTCAACAGTGTTTATGAATTTTTACTAGGACCTAGTGGGCAATTGAATATATACGGAAAGCTGATAAGGGCCGTAATCATATTTGTTCTTATGAAGATAGTAATAAGTCTTTCGTATTCTTTAATTGATAGGTTTTTTACAAAAAGGCATAATTCAAGGTTTAAAATTGAAGAAAGAAAATCAAATACTTTGGCAGTTATATTAAAGAGTATCACAAAATATGTATTTTACTTTATAGGGACAGTATCTATATTGAAAGAGTTTGGACTACCTATAGAATCTATTCTTGCTACAGCTGGGATAGGAGGTTTGGCAATTGGTTTTGGAGCTCAAAGCTTAGTGAGGGATATTATAACAGGATTCTTTATACTATTTGAGGATCAATACTCCGTAGGTGATTATATAAAAACAGGCAATTTTGATGGAATAGTTGAAGAAATAGGTATACGAATCACTAAGATAAGAGCATTTTCTGGAGAACTCCATATAGTTCCAAATGGAAATATACAAACTGTAACTAACTTAAGTAGAGGCTCTATGAGAGCTTTAGTTAATGTAGAAATTGCATACGAAGAAGACGTAGACAGGGCACTTATAATTTTATCTGAACTGTCCAAAAAGCTATCTGCAGAGAATGATAATATAGTTGAAGGGCCTACAGTCTTAGGAGTAACTAATCTAGGTGAATCTGGAATACAGCTTACAGTTATAGCAAAAACAAAGCCTATGGAGCAGTGGGCTGTTGAAAGAGAGATAAGAAAAGGAATTAAAGATGAATTTGATAGGGCAGATATAGAGATTCCATATCCTAAAAGAGTTGTTATTGAAAAAGGCAAAGTGGATAAAAGTTCACAAAATAGCTAAAATATAATATAATGTATTTATGAATCAAGCTACTTCATAAGCAACTTGCACAAAATCCGCAGTTTCGCAACACAAATTTGGCCTAATGGACACACCGATCAAAAACCTAAAATAGGGTTGCTAATAATTGTATTTGACCTACCTACGATTTCCTGATAAAAGCATTCAGGAAATCGGGTTAGGTCATAAAATATTTTGGCAATTTGCTTAAGTTTGGGAGGGATTAGATGATTGTAAAATACAATGTTGGAGATGTGGTTCAGCTAAAGAAGCCTCATCCATGTGGAGAAAATAAGTGGGAAGTTCTGAGGACAGGTGTAGATTTTAAACTTAAATGTTTAGGTTGTGAACGTCAGGTATGGATTGCTAGAAGAGATTTTGAAAAAAGAGTAAAAAAAATCATAAGTAGCAATTTAGAGCCTTTTATTGAGGAATAAAATATGGAAAAGAATAAAATATGGAAAAGAATAAAAAACAAGCCCTTGGCTATTTGCTTAAGGGTTTGTGATTTTCAGACCATTTTATCATTTCTTTTTCTGCAATACTATAATCTTCAGATTCCTCTAAATGCTTCATAAATACTTCATAGGCTTCATCAATTGTTTTTAATTGTTCATCAGTAGAATTCTCTTCCTTAATTAACTCTTCTCTAGTATCGTTATAGGCTCCCTTGTATATTCTAAAAGGGAATCCCATATCTTTATAATTAATAGGTAAAAAGCCTGCTCTTAAATTACAGTTTACTCTAAATCTTGTTAAGAAAGTTTGGAAAAACTCTTTATCCATTGTTCTTCACCTCGCTAAATCTATTGTTTACATAGAACGTAAATCTATATGACAATAGCCTCCAGGGTTCTTTTTTAAATATTTTTGGTGATATTCTTCTGCGTCATAGAAGCAGCTCAAAGGCTCTACTTCTGTTACAATTTTTTTGTCATATTTTTTTTGTTCTTTTTCTAAAGACTTTTCTATAATATGCAAATCATTATCGTCTATATAATAAATTCCAGTTCTGTACTGATGCCCTACATCTCCACCCTGTTTATTTAGGGATGTAGGATCTACAACTTTCCAAAACCTATCTAACAACTCTTCTAATGAAATAACATTTTCGTCATATTTGACTATGCAAGCTTCTGCATGACCTGTGTTTCCCTTGCATACATCCTCATAGCTAGGATTATGAGTTATACCATTAGCATAACCAACTCTAGTTTCTACTATCCCATCTATTCTAGACATATACTCTTCTACACCCCAAAAGCATCCTCCGGCCAATATGATTTCCTTCATTAGTAGGCACCTCCAATTATTTTAGAAATATAGCATAGTAATATTATACACGATATTCAAGTGTATTTATCAATATTTATAGAAAAATTTAAAAACTATAAAGAGGTAGCTATAAATAGAAAAAACACAAGAACTATTTAAAGATATGTTTTTTAGAGGAATCAAAAGGTAAATCTATGAAAAAGTGTAATTATAGCGAAATCAAAATTTACAATAATATTTGTTGTATTTATACATAATAAGTGATATAATACTGTGATGTAGTACGTTATCCTTGCTCTATTAAAAAAATAGGGCCGTTTAGTCCAAAAGGAGGTGAAACACATGAAAAAATATGAAGTTGTTTTAATTTTTGCACCAAACATGGAAGAAGAAGCAAGAAACACTCTTGTTGAAAGATTTAAAGGCATAGTTGAGACAAATGGTACAGTTGATAATGTTGATGTATGGGGAAGCAGAAAGCTTGCTTATGAAATCAACGATTACCAAGAAGGTTACTATGTACTATTAAACATCACTTCTGGTGCAGATGTTGTAGATGAAATAGACAGGATTGCTAAGATTACAGATGATGTAATCAGACATATGATAATTAGAGAAGAAGAATAATAAAGCCGTATGGGGGTGTAATTGTGAATAGTGTAATACTCATTGGGAGATTGACAAGAGACCCTGAACTGAGATATCTGTCTAGTGGAATGGCAGTTTCTAGATTTAGCATAGCGGTGGACAAAGACTTATCGAGAGAAAAAAAGCAGGAATTTGAGAGTAAAGGACAACCTACGGCAGATTTTATAAACATTGTAGTTTGGGGAAAACAGGCTGAAAACTGTGCACAATATCTAGTTAAAGGCAGATTAGTAGCAGTACAAGGACGTATTCAGACAGGAAGTTATAATGCTCAAGATGGAACGAAGAGATATACAACAGATGTAGTAGCAGATAGAGTTCAATTCCTTGAATGGGGAGAAACTAGACAGGGTAACCAAAATACAAATAGAGATTTTAACGCAAACAAAGATTTCAATGTAGATATAGATATGGATGGTTTCCATCCCACAGACGATGATGACATTCCATTCTAGAAGGAGGGAAAAAGAATGGCACAACCAGGAAGAAAGTTTAGAACAAAAAAGAGAGTTTGTAGTTTTTGTGTAGATAATGCTACTAGCATAAGCTATAAAGATGTAAATAAGCTAAAAAAATATGTTACTGAAAGAGGAAAAATACTTCCTAGAAGAATTTCAGGAAACTGTGCTTTACATCAAAGACAACTAACTCGTGCTATTAAAAGAGCAAGACAAGTTGCACTTTTACCATATACAGCAGACTAATTTTAATAATTTAAATAGTATACAAGAGAGATATATTATATAATATGTAGTATATCTCTTTTATTTTTAGGATGGCAAATTTTCTTAATTTTTTAACGCTTCGATTGAAGCCTTTTTTATTATAATAAATCACAATGTGCAAAATATAAATAGTTAAAGAACGGTAGATTTGATATAATGTATTATGGGGGGTATTAATCATGTCACTTAATGATAAGAATATAGATATAACAAAAAACATAAAAGTTATTGAATGGCTAAAGAGCGAGTTGCTGACAGCAATTGCTTCACTATATGAGCTTTTAGCAAAAGGAGTTCAAAATAGCCATGAAGCAATGCTTGATATATTGTCAAACATAATACTTGTAGCATATTTACTTGGTAAGAGACTTGGAGCTTCATACGAAAGCATAGATGCAAAGATAGAAGAAAAAACTAAGTTAGGACTTGTAGAGGATCATAAAATAGAAAAATGGTATGGGGATCTCAGCGACCTATTAGAATATTTTAAGAGAAAAAGAGGATAGAGGTGAAGGATTTGAACTTAGGAGAAAAAACAACACGAATTACAGAAACTGCAATTATAACAACATTTATGACTTTACTTGTCATCATTGGATACAGTACATTTCCAGTAATAATCCTGTTTTATCCGGTTCCTTTTGTAATTCTTGGAGTGAAGCACAAGACAAAATACAATATTTACTCAATCATAGCATCTAGTGTATTAATAGGAATACTTATTGATATGTTTGCTGGGATTCTAATATTTTTAGTATTTGGGCTGATTTCTATTACTATAACTTATATGATAAACAAAAAATATAAACCACAACAAATATTGATCGGAGGTACTATAGTTACCATAGTTACTACATTGTTGACTGTAGTGATTAGTGGGTATATAACAGGTGTTAGCTTTTTCACCCAGATCAATACTTTTTTAACAGAAAACATGAAACTCCAGCTAGATATACTGAGGGAAATGGAGTTTTCTACTCAACAATTATATATGATAAAAGATTTTTTAATGGCAACAGTAGAGTATATAATAATAATCATACCTACTACTCTTATAATTTCATCTGTTTTTATTGTATACATAAACTATTGGATGTCTACAGCAATATTAAAGAGACTAGGCTTTAAAACAGTTGAAGTACCTAGATTTATGTTTTTTAATCTTCCTAGCAATATAATAATGGGTTCTGTAGTAATTATTGCAGCGGCTTTGGTAATTAGATATATGAAGCTTTTCTACTATGAGACAATATTTATTAATACAATAATTATAATATCCTTTGTCTTTTTCATGCAAGGTTTATCTGTTTTAGTTTTTTTGATGAATAAAAGAAACATACACAAAGTTACGAAATTTATACTCATATTTATAATTATTATAAATGTACCATTAAGTCTAATAATTACTTTTATTGGTTTGTTAGATGTGATTCTTAACTTTAGGAAATTGAAAAAGGTGGAATAAGCTCCTTGGGGAGGGTGTATTATGTCAAATAAAAGAATATTCAAGTTTCTAGTCCCAGATTCGAAGCTATACTTACTCATAATTGGAGTACTAATTGCTATAATAGCATTTTATGAACCTAAGATTGCTGTCCTAGGAATCATTCTTTTAGCGTATTTAATATATTATCATTGGAAAAACATCCATCTTAAAAGGGTAGAATGGACTAAATATATAGAAGGTTTAACTACTGGAATAGATACAGCTACTAAGTATGCTATAATAAACTTACCAATTCCTTTTGTAATGGTAGAAACTGATGGCACCATTAGCTGGTACAATACAAGGTTTCTTCAGATGACTAATTCAAAAAATCTATTAGAAGAAAACATTGGAGATATAATACATGGTTTTAGTATAGACAGTATTATGAACAAAAAAGAAGATACTCATATAGAAGTGTCTTTCGAGGACAAGTATTATAAAGTTTTATATAATATAGTTAGAAAAAATAGTGGAAGAGAAAGCAGAGAAGAATATATAATAATGTTGTACTGGATAGACAATACAGGATTTACAACTTTAAAAACTAAATATAATGATGAAAAAGTAAATGTAGGCTTAATACAAATAGATAACTATGAAGATGTTAGAAATAATACAGATGAAGCAAATAGACCAATAGTGTTTGCTGAAATTGATAAGATGCTTAACTCATTAGCAGCAAGAACTAGTGGATTTATAAGAAAATATGAAAATGATAAGTATTTAATACTATTTGAAAATAGACATCTAGATAATCTAGAAACGAAAAAATTCGAGATTTTAGATAATGTAAGAGATATTGATTTAGGGAATAAAATACCAGTAACTCTTAGTATAGGCATAGGTGTAAATGGTAAAAGTCTCAATCAACAATATGAATATGCAAGTGCTGCTCTTGATATAGCCTTAGGTAGGGGTGGAGACCAGGCTGTTGTAAAGAGAATAGATAAATTAAGCTTCTACGGAGGGAAAAGCAAGGCTGTTGAAAAAAGAACTAAAGTAAAAGCTAGAGTAATAGCTCATGCATTAAGGCAGCTTATAGACCAATCAGAAAAAGTTTTTATTATGGGGCATAAGATTGGAGATATGGATAGCTTTGGTGCATCCATAGGGATATATAGGGCAGTAAGAAACAGGAATAAACAAGCCTATATAGTTTTAAGTGGAACAAACCCATCAATTAAAAATATATTTGACAAACTTAAAGCTGAACATCCAGAGTATTTAGAGGACATAATCACACCTGAGCAAGCTAGAAGTATGGCTGATAAAGAATCTCTGTGTGTATTAGTGGACAATCATAAACCTAGCTACACTGAAGCACCACAGCTTTTAGAAATCATTGATAAAGTTGTGCTTATTGACCATCATAGAAGAGGTGCAGATTTTATACAGGATCCTGTATTGTCCTATCTAGAACCTTATGCTTCATCTACATGTGAGTTAGTCACAGAGATACTTTATTATATGGGAGAAAAGCTAGATATCAATAAGTTTGAGGCGGAAGCACTTTTGGCAGGTATTAGTGTAGATACTAAAAACTTTACTTATCAAACAGGAGTTAGAACTTTTGAGGCTGCATCTTTTTTAAGAAGAGCTGGTGCTGATACTACTTCTGTAAGACAACTTTTTCAAGATGATATAAATACATTTATAGCAAAGGCTGAGGTAGTTAAAGAAGCTAGGATAATAGAAGATAAAATAGCTATATCGAAGCTAAGAACAGAGAGTAAGGATTCAGTACTCATAGCTGCTGAAGCTGCTAATGATCTTCTTAATATTAATGGGATAATTGCGTCTTTTGTTTTAGCTGTTAACGAAGGTAGAATTCATATTAGTGGGAGGTCTTTAGGAGATATAAGCGTGCAACTCATACTTGAAAAGCTAGGCGGTGGTGGTCATTTAGCAGTGGCTGGTGCTCAACTGGATAATGTTGATATAGATGAGGCAGAAGAAATATTAAAGCAAGCTATAAGAGAATATTTTGAGGAAGGTGAGAAATAATGAAGGTTATATTACTTCAAGATGTAAAAGGATTAGGTAAAAAAGGAGAAGTAGTAAATGCAAAGGATGGATATGCAAGAAACTTTTTATTCCCTAAAAATCTTGCCAAGGAAGCTACAGAGGGAAATATAAAAGTATTAGAAGAACAGAAAACTGCAAAAAAATTAAGACAAGAAGAAGAGCTTAGTAAAGCTAAGGAATTAGCAAAAAAAATATCTGAGCTTACAGTAGAGTTAAAAGGAAAAGCAGGGGAAAATGGGAAACTGTTTGGCTCAATAACTACAAAGGATGTCTCAGAAGCACTTAAAAAACAACATAAGATTGATATTGATAAAAGAAAGATGGATCTCGAAGGTGGAAATATTAAAAACTTAGGAGTCACTATTGTAGAAGTAAAAGTATATCCTAATGTTTCTGCAAAATTAAAAGTAAAAGTAACTGAGGAATAATTAGACATAGCAAGATACTCGATGTGCATTTCATCTAGTATCTTGTGTTTCTTATATACAAATATATTGCTTAAACCCCATCAAAATGAAGACCTAGTTTATTCATAGATTATTATAGAGGTTGGGATTTTCTGAATGTAAAGTTGAGGTGATAACATGTCAAATGAAATACAGTCACTAGGAAGAATACCTCCTCACAGTATTGAAGGAGAGCAATCAGTATTAGGCTCTATGATACTTGATAAAAATGCTATTGTTACAGCTACAGAGATATTGAGACCAAGTGATTTTTATAAAGAAGCTCATAGAGAAATATATGAATCGATTTTAGAAATATATAATAGAGATGAACCAGTAGATTTAATTACTCTTTCAGAGGAACTCAAAAAAAGAAATACACTAGATGCAATAGGAGGAATTTTATATCTTGCAGATTTATCTGAGGCTATTTCAACTACTGCTAACATTAGGTTTTATTGTGAGATAGTTGAAGAAAAGTCCATATTAAGAAGACTAATAAATGCTTCCAATGATATTATAGCTAAAGGATATGATGCAGACGAGGATATAAATGTTATTATAGATGTAGCAGAAAAAAAGATATTTGATATTACACAAAAAAGAAGCCGCGAAGGCTTAGATCCAATAAAGGAAGTCTTACTGGAAAGCTTCTCAAGAATTGAACAAATGGCATTAAATGATAGTAACTTAACTGGGCTTACTACAGGATTCATTGACTTAGATCAAAAAACATCAGGTCTTCAAAAGTCAGATCTTGTGCTTGTAGCAGCTAGACCGTCAATGGGGAAAACAGCTTTTTCAGTTAACGTTGCAGTTAACTCTGCACTTAAAGGAAATGCTTCAGTAGCCATATTTAGTCTTGAAATGTCCAAGGAGCAGCTGGTACAGCGTATGTTGAGCTCTGAGTCACATGTAGAACTTCAAAAGATTATAAATGGAAAACTGAATGAAGATGATTGGCCAAAGCTTGTAAGGGCCATGGGACCATTATCTCAAGCTAAGATTTTTATTGATGATACACCAGGGATTACATTGATGGAAATGAAAGCAAAGTGTAGAAAGCTTAAAATAGAAAAAGGTTTAGACCTTATAATGATAGATTATTTGCAGCTAATGTCTGGGGAAGGAAGAATCGAAAATAGGCAGCAAGAGATATCAGCAATATCTAGGGGTTTGAAAGGGCTAGCTAAAGAAATGGATTGTCCAGTAATAGCTTTGTCACAGTTATCTCGTGCACCTGAAATTAGATCTGATCATAGACCTATACTTTCTGACCTTCGTGAATCTGGAGCTATTGAGCAGGATGCTGACATTGTAATGTTTTTATATCGGGATGACTACTATAACCCTGATTCTGAAAAGAAAAATATAGGAGAGGTTATTATAGCTAAGCATCGTAACGGGCCTACAGGTACTGTGGAATTAGTATTTATGGGAGAATATACTAAGTTCTTAAATATGGAAAAACCTAGACAATAATAATTAAAACCGCACTCTGTAATCAGGGGGAGATAATAGTGTGTGATATTAGGGGAAGTAGGATAAAGATTAGACCATTAAGACATGAAGACGTATATAGAATGCAAAATTGGGGAAAGCATGATGACCCATTATTTTATGATTATAACTTTCCAAATCTTAATGATGAGGAAATTCTTCAGTGGTATAATTATAGAATATCAAATAAAAACTCAAAGAGTTTTTCCGTCTTCGATGAAGAAGACAAAATGATAGGCTATATAAGTATAAAGAATATTAGAAAACTAATGAAGACTTCAAGACTTGGGATAGTATTTGATCCAACTATCTTAAATAATGGATATGGTTCAGAGGCTATAATGATACTTTTAGAATACTATTTTAATGTGATGGAAATGAAAACCTTGTATCTAGATGTGGCTAAATTTAACAAAAGAGCCATAAGATGTTATGAAAAATGTGGATTTAAGAAGATACGTGAATATCAAGCAAAATACTCAAATTTTAGAAGTGAGTTATTTGATGATAACAGTTATGTATGGGATGAAGAATTTTTTTCTATTAAGAATAATGTTATATATTGTAGATATTATGAAATGAAGGTTCAGAATAATTACTTAACTATATAGCTTATCCACATGATATAAGCGAACATCTGTGCATATGTCTGTGGATATGTGGATAAAAAACCAATGTTGCATGTAAATTGTGGATAAAAAAACAGACTTAGCATAATGATGTGCTAGGTCTATTTTTTAAGTACAAATTGTGGTAAACAAAAAAGTTGAAAAAAGTGTTGACATTGCATGTCCTATCTTGTATCATATTAAGAGTAGTCTTCAAAAAGACCCATTAGCTCAGTCGGCAGAGCACCTGACTTTTAATCAGGGTGTCCCGCGTTCGAGTCGCGGATGGGTCACCATGGCCCTATGGTCAAGCGGTTAAGACATCGCCCTTTCACGGCGGTAACCCGGGTTCGAATCCCGGTAGGGTCACCATGGGCGCATAGCTCAGCTGGGAGAGCACCTGCCTTACAAGCAGGGGGTCATAGGTTCGAGCCCT
>NZ_JAWRHZ010000026.1:0-11526 GCF_040308045.1 Proteiniborus sp. | reverse complement strand
AACCCCTAACCTTTAAACAATTTTTGACCCTAAAAATCATACTAGGTCTTTCATAATTTTTACAGCTATTCCTTGAATAGAACAATTTGCTGTCACTATATCTTTCATATTCTTATTTTCTGGCTTAAGTCTTACACACTTTTTGCCTTGGTCAAGATATAATCTTTTTAATGTAGTAGTTCCATCTTCCAGTAAAGCAACAACTATTTGACCCTCATTAGCTTCTTCTTGTTTTCTTATAACTACTAGGTCACCATCTTCTATCCCAGCCTCTATCATGGAATCTCCATTGGCTCTAAGGATAAAATAATCGCCCTTATCAAAAAACTTTGCAGGTAAGGATACATAGCTTTCAATATGCTCTTCTTCTAAAAGGGGAAGTCCACAAGATACAGATCCTAAGACAGCCGCTTGTATCATGTCGGTTTCCATCTTTTTAATGGTTGGTGTAATAATTTCTTTGCCATTGTATTCAAGCATACCTTTTTCATTCATTTCCACAAGATAACGATATACAGTACCATTATCAGTTTTTACAGCTTTTGCAATTTCTCTGGTAGAAGGAGAAGTCCTATAGTGATTTGTATATTGATTTACATAGTCAATTATTTCTTCCATTCTTTTTGGACTTTTGGTTCTCATTTTCTACCCCCTTTCTAATCACCAACACCTTGTTGGTGATTACTATTATAATATTAATTCCAGATTATTGCAATAGTTTTTTAGAAAAAATAAGCTTAATAATATTTTAAATTTAGGTCTGGCAGTCAGCCCCGAGTAAGTGGTATAATTTATTTGAAAGATGATACAGAAAGCACAAATATTAATTTTAGGGGGTCAATATGCTTATAGGATTATTTGTAGGAATATGCTTAACCATAGCAATCCTCTTTGTAAAACTTTATAAAAATATTACTTTATTTTCTTTTAAAACCTTGGCTTTTGAAGTTGATTTTTTTGTTATATTTTTTTACTCAATATACTTTTTCCATCCCAATGTATCAGTAAAACTTGTTGATGGTAAATTACAATATCTTCTTAATGCAGGTATTGGAATCCTTGCAATACTTATGTATGGACTTTTAATTTTATTTATCAACGATACCTTCCCTGTGATTAGTAATGCACTTAACCTATTCATTGCATTTGTAGGTGTGTCTATTGCCGTTCCATTTGCCATTGGACTACTAAGTCCTGTAATCCAAATATTTATTCATGGTTTTACTTTTAATGGGGACATTGTTCTATCACAGAATTATATGTTAAGTCTTTTCTTAAAGTATATGATCTTTGGGCTAATTGCACTCCCTGTATGGAGATACCGAATGAGTAAACTTGAGAAGATTTAATAAATTAGACATAAAATGACGAAGTTTAAGGTCTTCTTTCTTGACCTAAATTTCGTCATTTTAGTATTTATAATTATCTCAATTTATATAACATTTGTAAGATACTCATTATTGCTTAATTAATAATAATATTATATACTTTCCCCAATAAACTCAAAGTTATTTAAAAGGTTAATTCTCATTTTATAGAAATCTAATAAATCCCTTTTATAAATCAAGACTTTCTAATTCACTATTAATATAATATCCCTATATAACTAAAAACTGTTTATCTAACACTTGTATATATCTTTTTTAGGTCAATAAAAATACCATCTGCGTACTTTTGCCTAAAATCAATACCCATATATGATAACTTTCTCGATTCTGTAACTCCAGTTACTACAGTAATTGCATTCTTTGATATTGGGCCATCTATGCTCTTTAAATTATTTGTATTTACTTGCTTTTGTGAACCTAACTAATCTTCCTCCATGAAGCAATAATAATTATCTGAATTCATTGAAATAATTTTTTCAACGAATCTTGAGCCATATTCAGGTCAAGTGCAAATTGCGGATTTGTAATTACTAATTCACCATTTTCTACAACTGCCGCATCACCTGTTACAATGGAATTAGTCTCTGTTAAAAATAATGAAATATGACCTGGAGTGGAGATAACCTGACATCCTCCTGCCCAATCCAAACTATCTCCATCTTTAACTATTATATCTACATTGACAGGTTTAACTTTTCTTAATGTTTCACAGAAATCAATTCCAAATTGTTGCTGTTCTTTTGGCATTATTTTTAATAATTCCTCTGCTTGCAGCAATCTAAGAGGTTTATCTTTCCCAGAAATATACTTACTCTCTATTTCACTTGAAACTACCTTAATATGTGGATATCTTTCTTTAATTTCATATATGGCCCCCATATGGTCATCATCATGATGTGTAATCAGTACTTTTGTCAATGAATCTGCGTCTATTCCTTTTGATCTCATTTCATCTTCTAATAAGGATAAGAAATTAGGGTAACCACAGCCAACTAAAACAACATCGTTTTTACTTACTAATAAAACAGGATTTATGATTTTCGTTTAGGGATTCCCCCGCTTCATTTGATTTGAATAGAACATTTCCACTTTGAATATATGTCTTTACTTCATAAAATTCAATTGATTCAAATACTCGTTTTAAATCTGTCATCTTAATTATATTTTTCCCATCATTCAGAAGTGAAAATCACCAATTTCATTTTTTTAGTAATGTACTACCATTCAAGTTTTCTAATTGATACAGGTATGCATCCTCACCAACTATTTTAAAGCTAGGATTTCTCGATTCTATTTCAAATTTTATATCTAGGCCTCAATTTTCATCCTGTTTTTGAAATAAATATCTTAACCCTTCCTTATTGCTATCATTATTGTCGTTCCCAATATCATTAATTATAGGCTTATCATTATATATATCATACCCATAAGGCTCAGTAATAAATATACCCTTTCCATTTGAATAAGAAAGTAATTCTGACTGATAGGACTTCGATGTATCAACAGGTATCTTTCCACTTAAAGTTGTCTCCTCTCCCTTGGCTATTATATCTTCAATAGAAGCCCTCATCTTCCTAAGATCACTCATAACCCTTCCGCAGAAATCATTTGGAACTTGAACTGTATATTTTAAATAAGGTTCTAATATTTCAGTTCCTGCTTTTCGAAGAGCTTCCCAAAATACATATGGTGTTAAATTCCTAAAGTCAGAGGGGGTACTTACCGGGCTATAGTATAATCCGTAGTCAAAAGTTACCTTTAAGTCTGTAATCTCCCAGCCATAAAGTCCTTCTTTGCAAGCCTTTTCTACAGCTTCTTTTACTGCATATTGAAATGAATTATTCAGATATCCATATGACACAGTAGTCTCATACGATAATCCTAATCCTATTGGTAATGGCTCTATAGACAATCCAACAGATGCCCAATAAGGATTTGGTGGAACTTCTATATGGATTACTGCTTTGGACTTTCTTTTAGGTCGTTCTTTATATATTGTTTTCAATTCACCAAATCTAGCATCTATTTTGTATCGGCTTTTAAGTAGTGATTCTATTACTTCCATTTGAATATTTCCAAATAGCTTCAATATGATTTCTCCAGTACCTCCATTAATTTCACAATCTAGAAATGGATCTTCTTCAGTTAATTCAAGCAACGCTTCTATCAGTTTACTTCTTTCACTTAAATCACAAGGCTTAATAGAGGCTCTTAATAATGGTTGAGCTATCCCCGTATCCAACGCCTCATCATATTTATGTCCAATATAATCTCCTATCTTCAAGGAATTAGCATTGAAAATGATGGCAATATCTCCACTACCAACCTGATCCACCTTAACAATTTCACCATTTATAATTGATCCTAAGTTTCTTACCTTGAAAACTTCTTCTCCACCATTTATAAAAGTTTCCTGACGTATTTTAATACTACCCCTAAATATTCTTAAAAAAGTCATCTTTCGGGATTTTTCATCCCTATCAATCTTATAAACATATGCTGATAAAAGGTCTTCAGTATTATAACTATTAGTAGGAAGATAGTTTGTAATAGCAAATAATAGCTCGTCAATTCCAATATTTTTTAAAGCCGAACCATGAAATACAGGATAAAGATTGCAATTATTAACCTCATCCAAAAATACATCATTATATTCTTTTCCTGTAATGACATCTCCATTTATATATTTTTCTGCCAACTCATTATTTATATCTAACAATTTTTCGGATATTTGATTTTGAATTACTTTATCATCCTTTATATTTGTCAATTCAAAATCATCTTTATCTTTTATTCTAACTGATTGCATTATTGCAAGATTAGAAGTTAATTTCTCCTGTATTTGGGCATATATCTCATCCAAACATACTCCCTTTCGATCTATTTTATTCACAAATATAAGTGTTGGTATATTTAATTTCACTAAAGTATTAAAAATCACTTTAGTTTGAACTTGAATTCCTTCTTTTGCTGAAATTACTAAAATAGCTCCATCTAACACTTTCAGAGTTCGTTCAACTTCAGCTATGAAATCCATGTGCCCAGGTGTATCTATGATATTCACCTTTGTATCATTATAATTAAATGAAACTGTAGACGCCCGTATAGTTATTCCCCTATCTCTTTCAAGTTCCATCGAATCCGTTATCGTTGTAGCATTGTCGACTCTTCCAATTTTATTAATTGCCCCACTTTTATATAATAAACCTTCTGTAACAGTTGTTTTACCTGCATCAACATGTGCCAATATTCCTATATTAATAATTTTCATTTTATACCTCCATAATTATATAAAAAATCCCCTGTGATAAAATACTCTCTTCACAGGGGAACTTATTTTTATATAATTACTTAAAGTAAATATAACATACACAATTAGATATAACATCAAGGTGTTACATCTACAGTCTAGTCAATGCTATATAATACATAAAAATATAAATTTATTGTTATGAGAATATTTCTAAATAAAAGTACAATTAATAAGCCATACAAATATCCTTTTGCATGGAAAACGTACTTGTTCTATTTTATTAATAGTTATTTAAAAATATTATGCCTCATATGATAAAACTCCTTTGATTAATACTACATTTTATAATACTTAATTTTATTTTATTTGTCAAGTAAGACTCAGAATTTTTTTTAGAAAAATAAACTTAATAATATTTTAAATCTAGGTCTGGCAGCCTGCCCTAGCTAAGTGGTATAATTTATTTATAAGATGGCACAGAAAATATAAATATTAATTTTAGGAAGTCAATATGCCTATAGGATTATTTATAGGAATATGTTTAATCATATCCATTCTTTTTGTAAAGCTTTATAAAAATATTACCTTGTTTTCTTTTAAGACCTTGGCTTTTGGAGTTGATTTTTTTATTGTATTTTTTATTCAATATATTTTTTTCATCCCAATATATCAGTAAAACTTGTTGGTGGTAAATTGCAATATCTTCTTAATACAGGTGTTGGAATCCTTGCAATACTTATATATGGACTTTTAATTTTTTTATCAACGATACCTTCCCTATAATTAGCAATCCACTTAACCTATTCATGGCATTTGTAGGTGTGTCCATTGCAGTTCTCTTTGCCATTGGACTACTAAGTCCTGTAATTCAAATATTTATTCATGGTTTTACTTTTAATGGGAACATTGTTCTATCACAAAATCATATGTTAAGTCTTTTCTTAAAGTATATGATCTTTGGATTAATTGAACTTCCCGTATGGAGATACAAAATAAATAAACTTGAGGAAGTTTAATGAAATCAGGCAAAAAAGCAACTAATTAGGAATTAAATTCTTTATACTATTCATATATAATTCTTCTTGGAATTAACAGTACAAATATCCGATTATGATGAAGAGAAACTTTTAGTATACCCTAAACAACAATTACCTACCTACTTTAATAGCTGGCTTTTTTTGCATAAAAAGACGATAAAAGGTTTTCTATAGTCTTAGTCTTAGTCTTAGTCTTAGTTTCAGTTTCATTTGATTTTTGTGTAATATTTTAATTAAATAATATATCTATATATCCAGTGTAGATAAGATTTCCTGGAAATTACTTTTATACATCTCATCAAATGTCCTACCCACTTTATCACTTAACAAACTTATAAAATCATCCATGGATGGAATTATAGCATCTAATTTTCTCATGTCTTTGGAAATATTTTGCATTGACTCAGGTGGCAATGTTGCTTCTTTAATATTTTTATGCAATTCCTCTTGTTTGCTTCTCCAATAAGCAATATATTGTAGTCTTTTATTTAAATCATAAATTCCTGCTTCAAAATCTAAATATATATTGGCTTTATTATAATATCCAATATCTTCTTTTCCAACTACTATAAAAAAGAGTTTATCTTCATATTCACGATCTTTCATAAGATTTTCAATCTCATACATACAGTTTAATGATTTAATATAAGCACTACTTACTATTGAAATTACATAATCATGCTCCCTAATTGTCTTCATGAAGTTATCTAAACTATCCTTATATTTAGTCGCATATATATCACGAGTTAAATTTATATTTTTATAATTTTGAAATGACTCTTCGATAATATTAACTAAATCCCTATCCTTATGTGCATAGGAGATAAATACTTTAACTATCTTCATTTTTTTAAAATTTCCTTTTTTGTCAAATATATATGGGGTATTATTTACCTTAATTAAATCACTAGATTTTTCAACAGAAATATAGTACAAATTTTTGCTATCAATCCTGAAGTAACTACTTTCTACTTTAGCATTACCCTCTAATAAATCATAAAGTTTTTTCATTTTAAACTGAAAGGGGTATTTCTCGACCCTTAGCCTTTCACCTTCGTCTTTAACTCCAAAAATAATATCTCCACCTTGACTATTTGAGTATGCAGATACTAGTTTTGCAATGTAATCGTAACTTTCTACGGGATGAATATATGATGTGTTCTTCCTTGTATTTTTTCTAATTTTATTTTTAATATCCTCTACTGAACTAAACAATATTGTACCTCCTTATATCTTTTTTAATGGAATTTTGGATATTCCAGTTGTTTTTAGTAAATCACCTAAAGTAATCATAGATTGCTTTTCTCCATTATCAGTCCATAATTGATATTCATAGTCATCCAAAGCTTCTAATTCCTCCTCATAATAAAAGATTATCTTTTGAAGATCGCTCGGTCGAATAACAATTCTGATTTCTTGTTTTTTATATTTTGCAGAAAATACTGTTTCAGAAAAACTATTCTTTTTCCACTCTTCTAAAGTTGATGGGAGTATATAGTCTTTGTGATTTTTTAAATATTCATAAACATTTTTGATACTTCTAGATATTAGATTATCAACATGTTCTTTCATTTCTACTGATGAATTTACGATGTGTTTTAATTGACTTATAATCTCTTCTTTACTCAACTCAGAATTGCTAATTATCTCTATTACCTTGTCTCTATTAGCTATAATTCCATCTAAATCTTCATACTTGATATTATTTTCTTCTATCTTTTCTGCTATTTTATATCTTCTCAAATTTTCTTTTGGAGAAGATAACATCATTCTTTTTGGATATAAATTCTTAAATAAATTTATTGAGTCTTCAGGATTTGATAGAAACCAATTCGTTATTTTGTTAAATATTTTTTGAGTTGGTTCATCTCTTTCTTCTCTATCTATAGTTTCTTTACCTAATAATTTTGAAACTTCACTATCAATTCGTTCAGAACAATTATTATTCGTTTTGATTTTATGCATATTTTTTTCAAAAAAATTATTAAATGAAAATATATCCTTATTTAGCAATTGACTTTTAATATCAACACCTAATAATGTCAGAATTTCTTTAAGTTCCTCGTCTATATTTTCATCAGAATAAACTTTATCAAATTTTACGAATTTATTATTTTGGTTTGGAACAAAGGCTATTTTTGTAACTTCTTCAACACCAATATCTTCAATCCATAGAGAATAAAACTTATTTAACCAATTTATCAATACTGTTTTGTTATATAAATTATCAGAAAAATTGTCAACATTTTGTTTTTCAAACATATCATTTTGTTTTTCAAACATATCATTTATCCAAGAAAAGTTAAGATTCCCTCCAAAAACTTTAGACCAACCTAAGTAAGTATCTTTACTTGGTATTAATATGTTTTTATAATAAAATAATACTTCCCAAAATGAGTCAAGGAGTTCTTTGTTTTTTGTCTTTGGAATTCCTATTTGTATGGAGTCAGGACTACTCCTATACGTTAATATCTCTTCTTCCCTCTCACAATTAAACCCTTTTACAATCTTACTATATTCAACGCATTCTTTGATTGTATTATAACAATTATTTTGAATGCTAGAAGTCGTAATTGGTAAATTTAGAATACAAATATTAAATATATCTTTTGTCATCATATTTAATGAACAATAACTTATTAATTCTTTGTATAAAGAGACAGCAGTTTTTATTAATATTTTATTTTCTTCATTATTCTCTCTTATTGCATTTCTATCTCTTTCTACCTCAAATAAATTTGAATTGATTATTATTGGGAAACTAAAACCTTCCGTACCTACTAAAGGAAAGTTACAAAAGATTTTTGGAAGAGTATCTGGAATTTCTAAAAAAGATATCCTATCATCATAACGCTCTATAGGGCATCCGATAATAATACCATTTTCATTTAATACTAACAATTTTTTTTTACTGTCATGTGCACTTATGCAAATAAATTTTATCTTACTATTTTTACTTGAAGTAATTTCCTTTTCCTTTTCGTAGTATTTTCCATTATATGAAATTGAATTTATATGATTATTGAAAGACAATATATATGGAATAGTTTCCTCTAAATCACTTATTCCTTCTTCTACAGCCTCCACTACATGGTCATCTATTAAATAGATGAATTTTGTTTCCTCATATTTTTCTTTTAATTCATCCGAATTTGTGCTTATGAATTTTAATTGTTGTAGCATAAGTTCTGTTTTCTTCCTAATGTCTTTGTATTCTACTCCGGATCTATCAATAGTAAATCTTAGTTTTTTATATTTACCACAGTGCGCTATAAAAGAACTTTCAATTTGCACAATTTCTGATAATAAATGAGTTGACATAAAACCAGTTCCAAATTTACCTATTTTTTTATCTTCAGAACTTTGTTTAGAGGATATTTGAGTGATTAAGTCAAGTAGATTTTCATAAGAAAATGGGACTCCATTATGGCTAAACTCAATCTTTTTATTATTGTATTCAATTTTAATATCTATTTTTCCACCTTTAGGTGTACAATCAGATGCATTTTGAATCAATTCCCATATCCATCTACGCCTAATAATCTTTTTTTCTAAGTCAGAAGATTCCCGTATTTTTTTCAACTCATCCCAAATCGTGTTAGCACTTGCATCTAAAATTTTATTTAATAAAATTACTTCATTGGACATCGCCATCACCATCCTTATATTCCTCCTTTTCTTGCCATATCTTCTTAAAGACATCCCAAGCAATTTTATGTTCTTGGTCTTCTGTCAAGAAAACGGATAATAAAAACTTGATATATTCTTGAATCGTCTAACCAACATATTTATCCTCGAAATCATATGGTGAAGACATCTCGCAATAACTGTGAATTCTCTTTGTATTGTAAAATGCTTCGACATATTCAAAAATAAGTTCATGGGCATGACTAATATGCCTTATGACGAATCTGTTGAGCCATTCTCTTTTTATTAGAGCATGAAAAGACTCAATTACAGCATTGTCCCAAGGGGTTCCCTTTTTTGAATAGCTTCGAATAAATTTGCCTGCTGGTGTTGCATCAATATACGCTTTTGATACATATTGCACACCTCTGTCACTGTGAATAATTATCGGAGTATCTAATTTCCTAGATGATTTCGCTTTGTTAATGGCTCTTAGTACTCCTTCCACACAAAGGGTATCTGAGAGGTGCCAGCCTATAACTCTTCGTGAGAATAGATCCATTACTGTTGTTAAGTAAACGAACCCGCTTACTGTCCATACATAGGTAATGTCTGTTACCCAAACGGTGTTAGGTGCGTTAGGTGAAAAATTTCTATCTAGAATATTTTTAAGTTTATTATCAAAATCTGGATCAATTGTCGTCCTTTTGTATGGACTTACCCAGATTGCCTTAATTCCTAGCTCACGCATGTAGTTTCCAACAGTTTTCTCTGCGATAACGTAACCTCTGCTTCGCAGTATAGATGTAATTTTGGGTGCTCCATATATTTGTTTGGATTCATTGTAAATCTCTATAATTTCTTGTTTAATCTGCTGTTTTCTAATTTTCTGATTTGAATCTTGCCTTTTCAAGTAATCATAGTATCCAGAAGATGAAACGCCTAGCACTTTAAGCACACTGTTAACTGAAATCTGGCGCTTCTTAGATGATTCTTCTACTTCTTTGTAGATTGCTTCAGTTAATCTTTGTTCAGTATGCCTATGGCCTTTTTTAGTATTTCAAGTGCATCTTCCTTATCTCTTAGTTCTTTTTTTAGTCTTGCAATTTCTTTTTCTGCATCTGATGAATAATTGCCAGAACCTCTATGATTTACTACACCATCATTCTTCTTGGCATTTTGAATCCAATTATTAAGACCTGTGGTGCTAATTTTTAGATCCTCTGCTGCTTCTTTGATTGATTTGCCAGATGAATAATAATAATTAACTGCATCTTGTTTAAACTCTGCGCTGTACTGTTTTTTAGTTCCCATAGTAATCTCTCCTTGTCTGATACACTTATTATATCAAATTCAAGGACATATCACGTTTAAGTTCTACGTTTTTTATTCTACCATCATCTTCTTTAAAACATTTGTAAAACCTATCATCTTTTTATCACTTTTATAAAATTTTCTATCTCATACTAAGGTTATAAATTTTTAACCAGTTTTCTTTTAGTACACCTATGAACCTTATATCTTTAACTGATAAGTATATCTACTTAAAACACTGCAACTTTATATGTATAGTGAAAAACTTTACTCAATTGTACTTTAGAATCTGGCAAATTCTTTTGCTATAAATCTGTTAAATTTTCATATATCTTTGTTGATTAGAAGATGTTTTTCTATTATCTTTACCTCTTTACCATCCATTTTGTTGATTTGGTTGAGAAATAATGTTCCAAGTAAAATCCTATCGCTCCTGGGAATTCTATTCCAAAGATATCCCTTAAAAAGATCTTTAAGTAAAAAAATTTCACCTTTCTCCAGTTTTTTTGTTTCTTTAATAGCCTCAACTAGTAATTCATTAACATCATTCATGTTGTTCACTCCTCATATTAATAACTGTATAGACAACATTGTTAATATATTATAGTATTTTTCTTTCTTCTTTACAATTCAATTAATAATAGACTTAAAAATATAGCTAAATTTCCTAGAAAATTTAACCTTTTCACGCTGACATTATCCCCATAGTGCGGTAATATGGATATATAAATTAAATACTTGGCTTAATGCCTGCTTTTAAAAAACCTTAATAGCAAGCACAGTAAGTGTACGGACACTTACGAGAAAATTGATGAAGCGGACCCTTTTGGGCTCGCTTCTTTTTATTCAATTTTCTACTTGTTCCTATCGGAATGATTTAGGGGACACCCCTAATACCCTGTTTAAA